>NZ_CEXFHW010000070.1:0-18213 GCF_982640115.1 Quisquiliibacterium sp.
TTTCGACGCCATCATCGAGGGCGACCTGATCGCCGGCGCGGTGGCCTTCGCCCGCGCCGCGGTCGACGGCAAGCGCGGCCTGCCGCGGGTGCGCGACCTCAAGGTCGAGTACCCCCATGCCGAGGCCTTCACCCAGTTCGCGATCCAGACCGCCACCGCGGTGGCGCCGCGTTACCCGGCGCCGCGCAAGTGCGCCGAGGCGGTGGGCGCGGCGGCCACCATGCCCTTCGACCAGGGCCTGGCCTTCGAGCGGCGCTGCTTCGGCGAACTGGTCGACACGCCCGAGTCCCGGGCGCTTCGGCACATCTTCTTCGGCGAGCGCGCCGCCAGCAAGATCCCCGATGTGCCCGAGGACACCCCGTTGCGCCCGATCCGCAGCGCCGCGGTGATCGGCGCCGGCACCATGGGTGGCGGCATCGCCATGAACTTCGCCAATGCCGGCATCCCGGTGCGCCTGCTCGAGGTCAGGCAGGAGCCGCTCGAACGCGGCATGGCCACCATCCGGCGCAACTACGAGAACACCGCCCGCAAGGGCCGCCTGAAGCCCGAGGATGTCGAGAAGCGCATGGGCCTGATCACGCCCACGCTGGCCTACCAGGACATCGCCGACGCCGACATCGTCGTCGAGGCGGTGTTCGAGGACATGCCGGTCAAGGAGGCGGTGTTCCGCCAGCTCGACGCGGTGATGAAGCCGGGCGCCATTCTGGCGAGCAACACCTCCACGCTCGATGTCGACCAGATCGCCGCGTTCACCAAGCGCCCGCAGGATGTGATCGGCACCCACTTCTTCAGCCCCGCCAATGTCATGCGCCTGCTGGAGGTGGTGCGCGGCGCGAAGACCGCCAAGGATGTGCTGGCCACCACGCTGGCCCTGGCCAAGAAGATCCGCAAGCTCGGCGTGGTTTCGGGGGTGTGCGACGGCTTCATCGGCAACCGCATGATCGAGCAGTACAGCCGCCAGGCAGCCTACATGCTGGAGGAGGGCGCCACGCCGCAGCAGGTCGACCGCGCCATCGAGCGCTTCGGCTTCGCGATGGGCCCGTTCCGGATGGCCGACCTCGCCGGCAACGATGTCGGCTGGTACATCCGCAAGCGGCGCTACCTGGAGCGCCCCGACATGCTCTACCCGAAGATCCCCGACAAGGTCTGCGAACTCGGCCGCTTCGGGCAGAAGACCGGCGCCGGCTACTACCGCTACGAGACCGGCAAGCGCGATGCGATCCCCGACCCGGTGATCGAGAAGCTGATTGCCGATCACCGCGCCGAACTCGGCATCACGCCGCGTCGGATCAGCGACGACGAGATCGTGCACCGCCTGATCTTCGCGCTGGTCAACGAGGGCGCCCGCATCCTCGAGGAGGGCATCGCGCTGCGTGCCTCCGACATCGACATGATCTACCTCACCGGCTATGGCTTCCCGGCGCATGTCGGCGGGCCGATGCTCTACGCCGATGTCTGCGGGCTGTACAACGTGGTCAACCGCATGAAGGGTTTTGCGGCGCTCGGCCACGGCGACACCGCCTTCTGGACTCCGGCGCCGCTGCTCGCGCGGCTTGCCGCCGAGGGCAAGGGCTTCAACGGCTGATCTCCCACGGCAGACTCAAGAAAGGATCCCGACATGCGTGAAGCAGTGATCGTCTCCACCGCCCGCACCGGCCTGGCCAAGTCCTGGCGGGGCGCCCTGAACATGACCCACGGCGCCACCATGGGCGGCCATGTGGTGCGCGCCGCCATCGAGCGCGCCGGCATCGAGGCCGGCGAGGTCGAGGATGTGCTGATGGGCTGCGCCACTCCCGAGGGCGCCACCGGCGGCAACATCGCCCGCCAGATCGCGCTGATGGCCGGCTGCCCGGTCACCGTCTCGGGCGTGACCATCAACCGGTTCTGCTCCTCCGGGCTGCAGACCATCGCCATGGCTGCGCAGCGCATCATCGCCGGCGAGGGCGACAGTTTCGTGGCCGGCGGCGTGGAGTCCATCTCCTGCGTGCAGAACCAGGCCAACCGCCACATGGGTCAGGACCCCACCCTGACCCAGCGCAAGCCCGAGATCTACTGGCCGATGCTGCAGACCGCCGAGATGGTGGCCAAGCGCTATGGCATCGCCCGCGAGAAGCAGGACGAATACGGCGCGCAGAGCCAGCAGAAGGCTTGCGCCGCGGCCGCCGCGGGAAAATTCAAGGACGAGATCGTGCCGATCACCGTGCCCATGGCCACGGTCGACAAGCTCACCGGCACCATGGTCAGCCGCGAGGTGACCCTCGCTGACGACGAGGGCCGCCGCGAGGGCACCACCCAGGAGGCGGTCTCGCAGATCAGGCCGGCGATTCCCGGCGGCGTGATCGCGGCGGGCAATGCCAGCCAGTTCTCCGACGGTGCCGGTGCGGTGGTGGTCATGGAGGCGAGCCTTGCCGAGAAGCGCGGCCTCAAGCCACTCGGCTACTTCCGCGGCTTCGCGGTGGCCGGCTGCGAACCCGACGAGATGGGCATCGGTCCGGTGTTCGCGGTGCCCAAGCTGCTTGCCCGTGCCGGCAAGCGCGTCGAGGACATCGACCTCTGGGAGCTCAACGAAGCCTTCGCGGTGCAGGTGCTCTACTGCCGCGATAGGCTCGGCATCCCGGCCGACCGCCTCAATGTCAACGGCGGCGCGATCGCGGTGGGTCATCCCTACGGCGTGAGCGGCCAGCGCCTCACCGGCCATGCTCTCATCGAAGGGCGTCGCCGCGGCGGCAAGCTCGCCGTGGTGACCATGTGCGTGGGCGGTGGCATGGGCGCGGCCGGCCTGTTCGAGATCGTCTGACCCTTCCGTTCCTTCCCTCACACGGCCGCGGCTCGCCCGCCGCGGGCCGCGGCCTTCCATGACCCTACCCACCGCCACCCAGCCGCCCGGCCCGCCCTTCCTGCTGCACCTCGGCGGTCGCATCACCGACCTGCAGGAGGGCGGGGAGGTGGTGATCGAGCTGCGCCCCGAGTACTGCAACTCCCGCCAGGTGGCCCACGGCGGGGTGGTCATGACCATCCTTGATGTCTGCATGGCCCGCGCGGCCCGGGCCCGGCGCCGCAGCGACGGCCAGCCCGATCTCGGGGTGGCCACCGTCGAGATGAAGACCACCTTTCTCAGCCCCGGCACCGGCAGCACGCTCACCGCGCGCGGCACCTGCCTGCACCGCACCGCCACGCTGGCCTTCTGCGAGGCCGAGGTGCGCGACGAGCAGTCGGGGCTGGTGGCCCGGGCCTCGGGCACCTTCAAGTTCATCACCGCCAGGAAATCCCCATGACCCGCCTCAATCAGCGCATCGTGCTCGCCAGCCGCCCCCGCGGCGAGATCTCCGCCGACAACTTCCGGCTCGAGGACGCGCCGGTGCCGCCGCTCGCCGAGGGCGAGCTGCTGGTGAAGAACCTCTGGCTGTCGCTCGATCCGTACATGCGCGGCCGCATGGACGACGGCAAGTCCTACGCCCAGCCGCAGGCCCTCGACAAGGTCATGGAGGGCGGGACCGCCGGCGAGGTGGTCGAGTCGCGTCATCCCGACTTCAAGCCGGGCGATGCCGTGGTCGGCCGTCTTGGCTGGCAGAGCTGGGCGGTGAGCAACGGCACCGGCCTGAGCAAGGTCGATGCCTCGCGCGTGCCGCTGTCGGCCTACCTGGGCTGCGTGGGCATGCCGGGCGTCACCGCCTGGTACGGTCTGAAGCAGATCATCGCGCCCAAGGCCGGCGAGACCGTGGTGGTCTCGGCCGCCAGCGGTGCGGTCGGCTCGGTGGTGGGGCAGCTTGCCAAGGCCATGGGCTGTCGTGTGGTCGGCGTGGCCGGCGGGCCCGAGAAGTGCAAGGCGGTGGTCGAGGAATTCGGCTTCGATGCCTGCATCGATCACCGCGGCGGCCATCTGCGCCAGGCGCTGGCCGAGGCCACGCCCAACGGCATCGACGGCTACTTCGAGAACACCGGCGGCGAGATCCTCGATCTGGTGCTGGCCCGCATGAACGCCTTCGGGCGCATCGCGGTCTGCGGCCTGATCGCCGGCTATGACGGTCAGCCCATCCCGGTGAACAACATCCGCGCCATCCTGGTCAGCCGGCTGAAGGTGCAGGGCTTCATCATCTCCGAGCATCCCCAGTTCTGGCCGCCGGCGCTGGCCGAACTCGGCGAGATGGTGGCCAGCGGCCGCCTGCGCTACCGCGAGACCGTGGCGCAGGGCCTGGCCGCGGCGCCCGAGGCGCTCAAGGGCCTGCTCAAGGGCCGCAACTTCGGCAAGCAGCTGGTGAAGCTGGGCTGAGCTGGCAGCGGCGCATGCAGCCGGGCGAGGAGTTCCGCGCGGATGGCCGGGCCGCGCGTCGGCTCGACCCCGCCGCGCTTGACGAGCTCACGCGCCTGAGCACCTGGCGCGGCGCGCTCGCGCCGGTGCTCACGCTCGGCACGGTGGCCATGCTGGCCGCGGCAGGCGCCTGGGCCTGGGCGGCCGGGCAGTGGGGTTGGCTGCTGCTGCTTGTGCCGCTGATGGCCGGCCAGCAGCACGCGCTCTTCATCCTGGCCCACGAGGCCGCGCACTACCGCCTTTTGCCGCAGCGCGCCCTGAACGAGGCGGTGGGCTGCCTGGCCGGATGGATGGCCGGGCTGTCGATGCGCACCTACCGGGTCACGCACCGTCTGCATCACAACCACCTGTATGGCCCGCAGGACCCCGACATCGCCCTGCATGGCGGCTATCCGCGCGGCGAGGGCTACCTGCTGCGCAAGCTGCTGACCGACCTCAGCGGACGCACCGCGCCCAAGACCGCGGCCTACTTCCTCGGCGCGCCGGCGGCCGACCGCAGCACCGGGCAGGCCCTGCGGCCCCTCGACGACACCTCGGCGCGGCTGCGCGCGCAGGCACAGACCGACCGCCGGCTGCTCGCGCTGTGGCAGCTGGCCGCACCGCTGGCCTGCGCGATGGCGGGCGGCGCCACCGGCCTGCTGCTCTACGCGCTGCTCTGGCTGCTGCCCTGGGCCACCGTGCTGCAGGCCCTGCTGCGCCTGCGGGCGGTGGCCGAACATGGCGCGCCGGGCGCGCTCGACTCGCCGCTGCAGGCGGCGCGCAGCAACCGGCTGCCGGCCGGCCCGCTGGGCTGGCTGCTGCGGGCGATGCTCTTCCCGCACCATGTGAATCACCACCTCGAGCACCATCTCTACCCGGCGGTGCCGCACTATCGCCTGCCGGCACTGCATCGCGCCCTGCAGGCCCAGGGGCTGCTGCAGGGCGCCGAGGTGCGCCCGCTGCGCAGCACCCTGGCCCGCGTCACAGGGCCGCGGCCCGGCCATGGCTGAGCTCGACCCGCAGGTGGCCCGCCTGATCGCGGGCGCGCTGCGCGCGCAGGCGCCTGCCTTTCCCGACATCGGCGCGGTCGCCGCCCGCGCGCACTACGCCCGCGCGGTGCGCATCCTGGATCAGCCCGAGCGCGCGCTGCACGCCGTGCATGACCATGCGCTCGAGCTGCCGCAGCGGCGCCTGCGTCTGCGGCAGTATGTGCCGGTCGAGCACAGCTGGGCGCAGCCGCAGCCGGCGCTGCTCTTCTTTCACGGTGGCGGCTTCACCATCGGCTCGATCGACACCCACGACCGCCTGTGCCGGCAGCTGGCGGCCGATGCCGGCTGCCAGGTCTGCTCGCTGGAGTATCGGCTCGCGCCGGAGCACCGATTTCCGGCCGCGGTCGATGATGCCTTCGAGAGCCTCCACTGGCTGCTCGCCGAGGCGCCGGCGCTGGGCATCGACCCGGCACGGCTCGCGGTCGGCGGCGACAGCGCCGGCGGCACGCTGGCCACCGCCACCGCGCTGCACGCCCGCGATCAGGGCATCGCGCTGCGGCTGCAGCTGCTGATCTATCCCGGGCTTGCCGCCCATCAGGACAGCGCCTCGCATCGGGCATTCGCGCGCGGCGTGCTGCTCGATGCGGAGCTCATCCAGTGGTTCTTCGGCCACTATCTGCGCAGCCCTGCCGATCGCGAGGACTGGCGCTTTGCGCCCCTGAATGCGCCGCGGCTGGCCGGGGTGGCACCGGTCTGGCTGGCGCTGGCCGGGCATGATCCGTTGCGCGACGAGGGCCTGGCCTACGCCGAACGCCTGCGCGCCGAAGGGGTGCCGGTGGACTGCCGGGTCTATCCCGGGATGATCCATGCCTTCTTCCAGCACGCCGGCTTCGTGCTGGCGGCGCGGCGCGGGCCGCAGGAGGCCGCCGCCGCCTTGCGCGCCGCGCTGCGCGACACCGACTGAATGCTGCCGTACCACGCCCTGTCGAAGCCCCATCCCGGAGATCCCCATGAATGCCGCCAAGGACAGCGCGAGTCGCGCCACGACCCGCCCGGCGCGCGCCGAGCCCGCCCGGGTGAAGGCCGCGCGGCGCATCGACATCCGGCTGGGCGACTGGACGGCGCTGCAGGCGCATGCCGGTCCGATCCGCACCGCGGTCTTCGTGCAGGAGCAGGGCATCGCGCCCGAGCTGGAATGGGACGAGAACGACGCGCACTGCGTGCACTGCCTCGCCCTGGTCGATGGCGAACCGGCGGGCACCGGCCGCCTGCTGCCCGACGGACACATCGGACGCATGGCCGTGCTGCCCGCGCATCGGCGCGCTGGCCTGGGCAGCCTGGTGCTGCTCGCGCTGATGCAGGCCGCGGCGCAGCGCGGCGATGCGCGGGTGGCGCTCAGCGCGCAGACGGCGGTGCGTGATTTCTACCGGGCCCACGGCTTCCAGCCCGAGGGCGAGGTCTACGACGAGGTCGGCATCCCGCATCAGGCGATGAGCCGCGCGCTCTGGGGGGGCGACATCACCCTGCGCGAGTGGACCGCGCGCGGCGAAGGCGAGGGCGGGCAGACGCTGCAGGTGCGCGAGTGGCGACCGGCCCGCGGTCACGGCGAGGGGCTTTACCTGCTGCACGGGCTGGGCGAGCACAGCGGCCGCTACGACGCGCTGGCGCGCTGGCTGTGCGCGCGGGGCTGGACGGTGCGCGCGCATGACCATGCCGGCCACGGTGCCTCGGGCGGACCGCGCGGCGTGCTCGACCGGCCCGATCGCCTGCGCCGGGATGCCGCCTCGCAGCTCGCCGGCTTTGCCGCCGAACTCGGGCGGCCGGCCTGGCTGCTCGGCCACAGCATGGGTGGCGCGATGGCCGCCGAGCTGGTGGCTGCCGAGCGGGTGCCGGTGGCGGGGCTGGTGCTGTCCTCGCCCGCGCTGGCGGTGGATCTTGCGGCCCCGATGCGCGCCGCGGTGTCGGTCCTTCAGGCGCTGGCACCGTCGCTCGCGCTGGGCAACGGGCTCGACGCGGACCGGCTGTCGCATGACGCGGCCGCGGTGCGGGCCTATCGCGAGGACCCGCTGGTGCATGACCGCATCAGCGCCCGCCTGATCGGCTGGATCCGTCAGGCCGGCGAGCGGGCCCGGGCTGGCGCCAGCACGCTGACCGTGCCCACGCTGCTGCTGGTGGCCGGTGACGATGCCATGGTGCAGGCCGAGGGCAGCCACGCCTTCGCGCGCGCAGCCCCGGCGGGCACCGTCCGGCTGCACGGGTATGACGGCCTGTACCACGAGCTCTTCAACGAGGCGCAGCCGGGGCGCGACGCGGTGCTCGACGACCTCGATCACTGGCTGCGGGAGCGGCTGTCGGCAGGTGCCCGATCCCGCTGAACTGTGCGGCGAGCATCGCCTCGGCATGCTCGAGCACGAAGTAGCGGAAGGCCTCGGCCGCCGGTGACAGCAGCTTCGACAGGGTGTGCACCACATTCCAGGCCCGCACCACCGGCGTGCCGGCCACATCCAGCACCACCAGCTGGCCGTGGCGCAGCTCCATGCCCACGGTGTGCAGCGACAGGAAGCTCATGCCCAGGTTGGCGATCACCGCCTGCTTGATCAGCTCGTTGCTCGGCAGTTCCATCCGGTAGCGCGGCGCGAGCCGGGCCTGCTGCAGGAAGGCCTCCATGGCGGCGCGGGTGCCCGAACCCGGCTCGCGCACCAGGAAGTCGTGCTCGCGCAGCGCCTCGGGCGCCAGCGCGCGCTGCCCCGCCAGCGGATGGCTGGGCGCGGCCACGAACACATGCGGGTGGGCGGCGAAGGGCTCCGAGCGGGTCGACATCTCGGAGGGCGGACGCCCCATCACCGCGATGTCCACTTC
Source organism: Quisquiliibacterium sp. (assembly GCF_982640115.1). Lineage (NCBI taxonomy): Bacteria > Pseudomonadati > Pseudomonadota > Betaproteobacteria > Burkholderiales > Burkholderiaceae > Quisquiliibacterium > Quisquiliibacterium sp. Next base: position 8,137 of record NZ_CEXFHW010000070.1, read on the forward strand.
GCTCGCCTGCAGCAGCGACACCAGCTCCTCGCGATTGCCCACCGCCAGACGCAGGTCCACGCCACGGTGTTCGGCGAGAAAGCGCGAGAGCAGCGCCGGCAGGAAGAACTTGGCCGTGCGCACCATGCCCACGGTGAGCCGGCCGCTCTGCACCCGCTGAAGTCGGGCGGCGGCGTCTTCGGCGTCTTTCAGGGTGGCCAGGATGCGTCGCGCATAGACCAGCATGTACTCGCCGCTGGTGGTGAGCGCGATGCGCCGCCCGCGACGCTCGAACAGCGGCATGCCGAGGTCGGCCTCGAGCTCCTTCACCTGCATGGTCACCGCCGGTGGTGAGAGGTGCAGCGCCTCGGCCGCGCGGGCGAAGCTAAGGTGCCTTGCCACGGCGCTGAAGACCCGCAGCTGGCGGATGGTGGCGTTCTTCAATTAAGCGTTCCTGAATCGAAAGCCTGAAATAAGTGAATTTACCTGTTTCCTGAGGCTGCCTACAGTGCGGTCACCCCACCCGACACCCGACGGAGCCTCCCGATGAGCGAACCGACCCAGATCACCGACGCGAAAAAGCGCTACAGCGCGGGCGTGCTCAAGTACAAGCAGATGGGCTACTGGATGCCCGACTACCAGCCGATCGACACCGACACGATCTGCCTGTTCCGCATCACGCCGCAGGACGGTGTCGATCCCGAAGAGGCCGCCGCAGCGGTCGCGGGCGAGTCGTCCACCGCCACCTGGACCGTGGTCTGGACCGATCGCCTCACCGCCTGCGACAGCTACCGCGCCAAGGCCTACAAGGTGGAGCCGGTGCCGGGCAATCCTGGCCAGTACTTCGCCTGGGTGGCCTACGACCTGATCCTCTTCGAGGAGGGGTCGATCGCCAACATGACCGCCTCGCTGATCGGCAATGTGTTCTCGTTCAAGCCGCTGAAGGCGGCGCGCCTCGAGGACATCCGCATCCCGGTGGCCTATGTGAAGACCTTCAAGGGTCCGCCCACCGGCCTGATCGTCGAGCGCGAGCGGCTGGACAAGTTCGGCCGCCCGCTGCTGGGCGCGACCACCAAGCCCAAGCTCGGCCTGTCGGGGCGCAACTACGGCCGCGTGATCTACGAGGGCCTCAAGGGTGGCCTCGACTTCATGAAGGACGACGAGAACATCAACAGCCAGCCCTTCATGCACTGGCGCGACCGGTTCCTGTTCGTGATGGACGCGGTCAACAAGGCGCAGGCGGTCACCGGTGAGGTGAAGGGCAGCTACCTGAACATCACCGCCGGCACCATGGAAGCGATGTACGAGCGGGCCGAGTTCGCCAAGGAGCTTGGTTCGGTGGTGGTGATGGTCGACCTGGTGATCGGCTGGACCGCGATCCAGTCGATGGCGGAATGGTGCCGGCGCAACGACATGATCATGCACATGCACCGGGCGGGTCATGGCACCTACACCCGGCAGAAGTCGCACGGCGTGAGCTTCCGGGTGATCGCCAAGTGGCTGCGCCTGGCCGGCTGCGATCACCTGCACACCGGCACCGCGGTGGGCAAGCTCGAGGGCGACCCGATGACCGTGCAGGGTTACTACAACATCTGCCGCGACCGCTACACCCGCACCGATCTGCCGCGCGGCCTGTTCTTCGACCAGGACTGGGCCGACACCCGCAAGGTGATGCCGGTGGCCTCGGGCGGCATCCATGCCGGTCAGATGCACCAGCTGATCGATCTCTTCGGTGACGACGTGATCCTGCAGTTCGGCGGCGGCACCATCGGCCATCCGCAGGGCATCCAGGCCGGCGCCGTGGCCAACCGCGTGGCCCTCGAGGCGATGATCAAGGCGCGCAACGAGGGCGAGGACATCCGGGCCCGCGGGCCCGAGATCCTGCGCAAGGCCGCGCAGGGCTGCGGCCCGCTGAAGGCCGCGCTCGACACCTGGGGCGACATCTCCTTCAACTACGCCTCCACCGACAGCAGCGACTACGCCGTCACCCCGACCACCGCCTGAGTTCACCGTCACCGGAGCAAGCCGCCATGATGACCAACCCCACCGGCCGTCTCACCCAGGGCCAGTTCAGCTTCCTGCCCGATCTCACCGACGCCGAGATCGGCCTGCAGATCGACTACGGCCTGGGCAAGGGCTATGCCTGGAGCGTGGAGCACACCGACGATCCGCATCCGCGCAACACCTACTGGGAGATGTACGGGCTGCCGATGTTCGACCTGAACGACGCGGCCGGCGTGATGCACGAACTGAACAACTGCCGCGCGGCCTTCCCCAACCACTACATCCGCCTGATGGCGTTCGATTCCACCCGTGGCGTCGAATCGATCGCGATGAGCTTCATCGTCAACCGCCCCGCCCAGGAGCCCGGCTTCATGCTCGAGCGGCAGGAGGTGCAGGGCCGCTCGGTGCGCTACACCACCCGCGGCTATGCCGCGAACAAGCCTGAAGGCGAGCGTTACTGAGACGGGCGGCTGGCCGGCCGAGCAGGGCAGGCCGGCTGATCACCGCGAACCGGGGAGAATCCGACGATGAGCGCACCCAGCTACCTGATCCCGGGCTCGGTCGGTTCGACACCGCCCGCAGCCCCCGCCGGCCGCGCAAGGCCCGCCGCGAGCCCCCCGAGCGCGGCCGTATCGCCTGCGGCGGGTGCGTCGATCGGGACAGCTCCGACGGCGCCCACCGGCCAGCCGATGACCGTGGGGCAGGTGCTCGCCGAGTCGCAGGTCACCGAGGTCTTCCAGGAACTCGAGCGTGACCTGGTGGGCCTCGCGCCGGTGAAGACCCGCATCCGCGACATCGCGGCGCTGCTGGTGATCGACCGGCTTCGGCTGAACCTCGGTCTGCAGGCGCAGACGCCCAGCCTGCACATGAGCTTCACCGGCAACCCCGGCACCGGCAAGACCACGGTGGCGATGCGCATGGCGCAGATCCTTCATCGGCTGGGCTATGTTCGCAAGGGCCACCTGGTGGCGGTCACCCGCGATGACCTGGTCGGGCAGTACATCGGCCACACCGCGCCCAAGACCCGCGAGGTGCTGAAGAAGGCGATGGGCGGCGTGCTCTTCATCGACGAGGCCTACTACCTCTACCGACCCGAGAACGAGCGCGACTACGGTCAGGAGTCGATCGAGATCCTGCTGCAGGTGATGGAGAACCAGCGCGACGACCTGGTGGTGATCCTCGCCGGCTACAAGGACCGCATGGACACCTTCTTCCAGTCCAACCCGGGCATGAGCTCGCGCATCGCCCATCACCTCGACTTCCCCGACTACGCGCCGCCCGAGCTCCTCGAGATCGGCAGCCGCATGCTCGCCGGCCTGAACTACCGCTTCGGCGAGGGTGCCCAGGCCGCCTTCGAGCGCTATCTGGCGCTGCGCGTGGCGCAGCCGCACTTCGCCAATGCCCGCAGCGTGCGCAACGCGCTCGACCGCGCCCGGCTTCGTCAGGCCAGCCGCCTGTTCGCGCAGCCCGACCGGGTGCTGAGCGCCGAGGAGCTGTGCACCATCGAGGCCGGCGACATTCTCGCCAGCCGGGTGTTCGGCCAGGCGCAGGTCCGGTCATGAGCCTGCGTGCCGGTCACAGGCGTCTCGCATGAACGCCCCGCGGCTTGCGGCGCTGGTGTTCGATGTCGACGGCACCCTCGCCGACACCGAGCATGCGCATCTCGCCGCCTTCAACCAGGCCTTCGCGCAGGCCGGTCTGCCCTGGCAGTGGGACCTTGCCGGCTACACCCGCCTGCTTGAGGTGGCCGGTGGCCGCGAGCGCATCCGCCATCACTGGCAGGCTGCCGATCCGGCCTTCGGAGGGCTCGACGAGGCTGCTCTCGACGCCACCATCGCTCGTCTGCATACCCTGAAGAGCGCGGCCTATGAGGCGGCCGTGGCACGGGGCGAGGTGAGCCTGCGGCCAGGCGTGCTGGCGCGCATCCACGAGGCCCGACAGGCCGGGCTCGCGCTCGCGATCGCCACCACCACCTCGACCGGCAACATCGAAGCGCTGCTCGGCGCGGCGATCGGCAGCCGCTGGCGCGAGATCTTTCCGGTGGTGGAAGACGCGGCCACCGCGCCGCGCAAGAAGCCGGATCCGCAGGCCTACCAGCAGGCGGTCGCCCGGCTGGGGCTGCCAGCCGCGCGCTGCCTGGCGATCGAGGACTCGGCCAACGGCCTGCGCGCGGCGCGCGCTGCCGGCCTGCCCGTGCTGGTCACGCCCAATGAGTTCACCCGTCATCACGAGTTCGGCGGCGCCTGGCGGGTGCTGACCGATCTCGCCGACATGCCGCTGGCGAGCCTGATGGTCGCCTTCGAGGAAGTTTCCGCCTGATCGCTCCGGAGCCCATCCATGCCCTTTTCCCGACGGGTCAGCCTGACCCAGTACCTGATCGAGCAGCGCCGGCGCTTCCCCGGCGCGAGCGGCGACTTCAACGCGCTGATCCATGACGCGGCCATCGCCTGCAAGGCGATCGGACGCACCGTCGCTTTCGGCGCCCTGCGCGACCTGCTCGGCGACCATCCCGGCGCGCAGGGTGCGGTCAATGTGCAGGGCGAGGTGCAGAAGAAGCTCGATGTCCTGAGCAACGACTGCTTCATGCAGGTGGCGCAATGGAGCGGTCATCTCGCCGGCATGGCCTCGGAGGAGCTCGAGCTGCCCGCGCAGATCCCGGCCGGTCAGCCGCGCGGCAAGTACCTGCTGGTGTTCGATCCGCTGGACGGCTCCTCGAACATCGATGTGAATGTCTCGGTGGGCAGCATCTTCTCGATCCTGCGCGCGCCGGCCGAGGTGGTGGCCAGCGGCCGCGAGGTCACCGCCGAGGACTTCCTGCAGCCGGGCACGGCGCAGCTTGCCGCCGGCTATGCGATCTATGGCCCCACCACCATGCTGGTGCTCACCGTGGGCGACGGTGTGGCCGGCTTCACCCTCGACCCCACGCTGGGCGAGTTCATGCTCACCCATCCCCGGCTGCAGGTGCCGGCCCAGACCCAGGAGTTCGCGATCAATGCCTCGAACTCGCGCTTCTGGGAGCCACCGGTGCGCCGCTACGTGGACGAGTGCCTCGCCGGACGCACCGGCCCTCGCGGCAAGGACTTCAACATGCGCTGGATCGCCTCGCTGGTGGCCGAGGCGCATCGCATCCTGATGCGCGGCGGCGTGTTCCTGTACCCGCGCGACAGCAAGGATCCGGCCAAGCCCGGGCGGCTGCGACTGCTGTACGAGGCCAACCCGATCGGCATGATCATGGAGCAGGCCGGCGGGCGCGCCAGCACCGGCCGCGACCCGATGCTCGCGGTGCAGCCCGGCGGGCTGCACCAGCGCATCGGGCTGATCTTCGGCTCGCGCGAGGAGGTCGAGCGCATCGAGCGCTACCACCACGAGCCGGCACCGCTGGTCAGCGAAGACAATCCGCTGTTCGGCACCCGCAGCCTGTTTCGCCACTGAATCCGGAAACCCGACCCATGTCCGAACGCTATCCGATCATCTCGATCACCGGCTCCTCGGGCGCCGGCACCTCCACCGTCACCCGCACCTTCGCCAACATCTTCCGGCGCGAGGGCGTGCGCGCGGCCATCGTCGAGGGCGACAGCTTCCATCGCTACGACCGGGCCGAGATGAAGCAGCGCCTGGCCGACGCCGAGAAGGCCGGCGACAAGCACTTCAGCCACTTCGGGCCCGACAACAACCTGTTCGGCGAACTCGAGGCGCTGTTCCGGGGCTATGCGCAGACCGGCCACGGTCGCATCCGCAAATACCTGCACAACGACGAGGAGGCGGCGCCCTACCGCCAGCCCCCCGGCACCTTCACCGCCTGGGAGGACATCCCTGACAACACCGACATGCTCTTCTACGAAGGCCTGCATGGCGCGGTGGTGACCCCCGAACACAACATCGCGCAGCACCCCGACCTGCTGATTGGCGTGGTACCGGTGATCAACCTCGAGTGGATCCAGAAGCTGTGGCGCGACAAGCACCAGCGCGGCTACAGCACCGAGGCCGTGACCGACACCATCCTGCGGCGCATGCCCGACTACGTGAATTACATCTGCCCGCAGTTCGCCCACACCCATGTGAACTTCCAGCGCGTGCCGATGGTGGATACTTCCAACCCGTTCATCGCGCGCGACATCCCGTCGGCCGATGAGAGCATGGTGGTGATCCGTTTCGCCAACCCCAAGGGCATCGACTTTCCGTACCTGCTGAACATGATCCACGATGCCTACATGTCGCGTGCCAACACCGTGGTGGTGCCGGGCGGCAAGATGGAGCTCGCCATGCAGCTGATCTTCACCCCGTTCATCTGGCGCATGATGGAGCGCAAGCGGCGGGTCACCCCATGAGTGTCAGGAGCCTCGCCCGATGACCGTCAACACCCTCCCGGCCACCCAGGCCAGCCTCGCCGCCCGCATGGCCGACGCCATCCGGATGCTCTCCGTCGATGCGGTCGAGAAGGCCCGCTCAGGCCATCCCGGCGCGCCCATGGGCATGGCCGAGATCGCCGAGGCCCTGTGGAACCGGCATCTGCGCCACCATCCCGGCAATCCGGCCTGGCCCGACCGCGACCGTTTCGTGCTGTCCAACGGTCACGGCTCGATGCTGATCTATGCGCTGCTGCATCTCACCGGGTACGCATTGCCCATCGAGGAGCTGCAGCGCTTCCGCCAGCTGCACAGCAAGACCGCCGGGCACCCCGAGGTCGGCGTGACGCCGGGTGTCGAGACCACCACCGGGCCGCTGGGGCAGGGCCTGTCCAATGCGGTGGGCATGGCGCTGGCCGAGAAACTGCTGGCCGCCGAATTCAACCGGCCCCAGGAGGGCCCCGAAGGCGTCATCGTCGATCACTTCACCTATGTGTTCCTGGGTGACGGCTGCCTGATGGAGGGCATCAGCCACGAGGCCTGCTCGCTCGCCGGCACGCTGCGCCTGTCCAGACTGATCGCGCTGTACGACGACAACGGCATCTCGATCGACGGTCATGTCGAGGGCTGGTTCACCGACGACACCCCGGCCCGCTTCCGCGCCTACGGCTGGCAGGTGATCGGCCCGATCGACGGCCATGATGCCGACGCGGTCGATGCCGCCATCGCGGCGGCCCGCGCGCAGGCCGGGGCCGATGACGGCCGGCCCACGCTCATCGTCTGCAAGACCGAGATCGGCCGCGGCTCGCCGAACAAGGCCGGTACCCATGATGTGCACGGCGCGGCGCTCGGCGCGGCCGAGGTGGCCGCCACCCGCGCGGCGCTGGGCTGGTCGCATGAGCCCTTCCAGGTGCCTGACGACATCCGCGCCGCCTGGGATGCCCGCGCCCGCGGCGCCGCCCTGGAGCAGGCCTGGCAGGCGCGCTTTGCGGCCTACAGCGCGCGCCATCCCGAGCTGGCCGCCGAGTTCCTGCGCCGCAGCCGTGGCGAGCTGCCGCCCGCCCATGCGCAGCAGCTGCCCGCCGTGCTCGCGGCCATCGCCGCGCGGCCCGAGGCGGTGGCCACGCGCAAGGCCAGCCAGCAGGCGCTCGATGCGCTCGCGCCGCTCTGGCCCGAGCTCTTCGGCGGCTCGGCCGACCTCACCGGCTCGAACCTCACCAACTTCAAGGGCTGCGTGCGGGCCGGCCGCGATCAGCCCGGCAACCACCTTTCCTACGGGGTGCGGGAATTCGGCATGGCCGGCATCATGAACGGCATGGCCCTGCATGGCGGGCTGCTGCCCTATGGCGGCACCTTCCTCACCTTCAGCGACTACAGCCGCAACGCCATCCGCATGGCCGCCCTCATGAAGCAGCGGGTGGTGCATGTGTTCACCCATGACTCGATCGGCCTGGGCGAAGACGGCCCCACCCACCAGGCGGTGGAGCATGTGCCCTCGCTGCGCCTGATTCCCAACCTCGATGTCTGGCGACCGGCCGATGGTCTCGAGACCGCGGTGGCCTGGGCCTGCGCCCTCGAGCGCCGCGATGGCCCCAGCGCGCTGGCGCTGTCGCGTCAGAACCTGCCGCGGCTGCACGCCGACGCCGCCGCCGAGGCGGCGATCCGGCAGGGCGGCTATGTGCTGTCCGACGCCCCCGACGCCCGCGCGGTGATCATCGGCACCGGCTCCGAGACCAGCCTGGCCCTGGCCGCGCAGCGTCTGCTCGCCGAACGCGGCGTGCCGGTGCGGGTGGTCTCGATGCCCGCCACCACGGTCTTCGACCGGCAGCCGGCCACCTACCGGGATGCCGTGCTGCCGCGGGCCCTGCCGGTGGTGGCGGTGGAGGCGGCGCACCCCGATTTCTGGCGCAAGTATGTCGGCCGCGAGGGCGCGGTGGTGGGCATCGCGAGCTTCGGCGAGTCGGCCCCGGCCGATGTGCTCTATGCGCACTTCGGCATCACCGCAGCGGCGGTGGCCGAAGCGGTGATGGGTCTGCCGGGCGTGGCGGGCTGATCGCGCATCTGCCCGACGCCTGAATTCAGCTGCCCGGCGCCCTGAGCCGGAACCGGTGACGCCGCTCGGTCCAGGGCGGCAGCGGTGCCCCGGGCTGCAGGGCAGCCTCATCCCGGGGGTGTCCCTCCCAGCGCCAGGTTCGCTCAACCAGCGTCACCTCGTCCTGGTCGTCCACCAGCAGCACCGTGGAGCAGCGGGTGCCGTAATCGACCGAGCGCACGAAGGGGCTGCCCAGCATGCGCTCCCGCACCAGGCCCACGCCGGTATCCGGCAGGTCGGCATCAGGCGCCGGCGAGGTCTCGGCCAGTGCGGCGAACAGGCGCGACTGGAGGACCTGCGACTCGAGCCCACCCTGCGCCTCATCGGCCAACGCGGCGGTGATCGCGCGCTTGAGCGCGAGCAGCTTGGGCCAGGGCGCATCGAAAGCGCCATTCGAGAGCCCATGCACACCGGCTCCCGGCTGCGCGGTGTCGGGGTGTCGGTTGCTCAGGCAGACCGCCGCGGGCTCGCGGGAGCGCAGGTCGATCATCAGCAGGTTGAAGCCGCGGAACGCGCCGAGATCGCCCAGCGCGCCCTCGGCAAGCCGCTCGGCATGGCGATGCGGCCCATCCGATTGGGACAGGAAGGACAGCGGCAGGGCGCCACGCGATGGCTGGGCGGGCGATGCTGACGGGTCCGAGCCCGACCTACCGCCCGAGCCCGAACCCGAGCCCGAGCCAGGACGCCCATCGCGCAGATTGGTGAGGGCCGCGATCCGTCCTTCGGGGTGCATCGCCAGCCAGGTGCCGCCCGCCTCGAGGTCGCGTCCGCCGATGAGGCCGGCCTCGCCCGGCCACCAGCCCAGCGCCGCGCTGGCCCGATGCAGGAACTCGTCGCGGTTGCCGGCGAGCACCAGTCGGTAGCGGGGATGGGCGGCGAGCGCGAAGGCGATCAGGCACATGGGCGGGGCGCTCGCAGCGGGCGCAGGCAACGGGGCGGAGGGCCGTCTGCGGCCGCGGTACGCTTTCTCAGGCGGGCAGTGAATAGGGCAGGGGCAGCAGGGTGATCGGGCGGCCACCGACCTCGATCGGGCCGGCCTGCACCGCCGCGGTCTGGGACTCGAAGAGCAGCAGCGCCCCGCCCAGCACCGGATCGGCCGCCGCGAGCACCACTTCACCACAGGGCTCGTGTCCGCCTGGCGCACTCACATCGGTACCAGGTGCCGGCGGCTCGCCCGACACCCGGCCCAGGTGCATGCGGCGCTTGAGCTTGCCCAGGTACTGGCTGCGCGCGACCACCTCCTGACCGGGATAGCAACCCTTCTTGAAGTTCACACCGCCGACCAGTTCGAGGTTGACCATCTGCGGCACGAAGTGCTCCCAGGTGCCAGGCACCACCCTGGGCACAGCCGACAGCACTTCCAGCCAGCGCCAGATCGCACCAGGCCCGGCGGGCAATGCCTCGCAAGCCGCCGTCCACAACGCGGCTGCCTGGTCCCTGGGGCAGCTCAGCAGCCAGCGCGGCAGGGCGACATTCAGGCCACAGGGTTCGAGGGAGACGGCCGGGAGACCGATGGCGGTCAGGTCCGCCGACAGCAGCACTTCGCCCTCGGTGGGCGCCTTGCCGATTCGGCTGGCCAACCAGCGGCCGGCCGCCTCACCGGTCAGACCGAAGAAGGCGCGGTCGTTGCTCTCGTCGGTGATCTTCAGCTTGGCC
>NZ_CEXFHW010000071.1:0-18173 GCF_982640115.1 Quisquiliibacterium sp.
GCGAAAAGGCATTGCCGTGAAACTGGCGGTTATCCAGGAACTCGTCGCGCGTCGTGCCCTTGAAGCGGGCTACCTTGAGCAACAACTGCGAGAAGTCTGGCAGTGGCGCATCGTCGGCGCAGAAAAGCACGACCGCCGCCCGCGAGACCTTGTCGCCATCGACCAGCAGGCCCAGCCCGCGCAGGAGCTCCAGCGGCTCGCGCGTACCCGGGTCGTCCACCCTGCCGCGGCGGATGGACTCCTCCAGCGTCAGCACCATCTCGCGCCGGTCCAGGCGACTGACATCCCAGTCGGCAGCAGGCCGGTTCTCCCAGCGCTCGGTCGCGTGCATCTCCTCCAGCAGCAGACGCTGGTAGGTCTCGCGCGGCATCGTGCGGGTGGTGTTCAGCACCCGCTCATAGGCCACGCCGCGAAAGGCGACAGGCGCGCGCGCCGCGCGAGGCGCGGTGAGCACCAACACCGCGTGGCCATCGTCGATGCTTACGCGCTCGACCGATGGAAACAGGGGCGGCTCGAAGCCCTGGAACTCCCGCGCCAGTTCTTCCAGAGTGCGGTCGGTGACCGTCTGACCCGCGACCTTTCCCGCTGGTGTGATGCCGAACAGCACTCGACCACCTTGACCGTTGGCGAAGGCGCAGAGGGTTCTGCAAGCGCAGTCCTTTTCGGCGGTGGATTTCTTGAATTCGAGCGCGGCGGATTCACCGGCGGCGGCGCAGGCCCGGACCATCTCGACGGAGGCGCCCATCCCGTTCACGGCGTGTCTTCCCGCGCGATGAGCCTGGACGGCGAGCGCCCCGACGGCTCGCGATCGGACAGCGTCGGCAGCTTTCGCAAGGCCGGTCCGAGTTTTCGTTCCGCCACGCGCAGGTCGTACACCGCCTGCAGATTCAGCCAGAGCTCGGGGCTGGTACCGAAGAAGTGGCCCAGCCGCAGCGCCGTGTCGCCGGTGATGCCCCGCTGGCCGTTCAGAATGCCGGTGATGCGGTTGGTGGGTACCGCGATACGCCGACCCAACTCGGCAGCGCTCATGTCCAGCGCCGCCAGCCGTTCGGCCAGGTGCGTGCCGGGGTGGATCGGAGTGCGTGCGAGGGAAGATGTCATGGGAAGGCTGCTGACGATGTCGGCCGAGGCCGGATCGACGCCTGTTGAATATTTACGGATATCGTAACGGATGGCATCGCCGGCGGCGAGCGAAGTGCCGCGGTCATTAGCCGACGTCTGTCATGCAGGCTGCCTGCAACATGGAGTGGCCCGCGTTTCCTGCGATAGGCAGGCTATAACAAGAAGCGACGCCCCTCGGTGGGTCAGCCGGTGGTGGTCTGCCTGGCCTCCCTAGCCACCTTCTCCCACTCATCCAGCAGATCCGCCCAGCGCTGCATCATCACCGCGCGGTCGGTCAGATACTCGGCGTGGTTGTAGGTGCGTCGCACCGCGTTGGGCTCCACATGCGCGAGCTGGCGCTCGATCCAGTCGGGCCGGTAACCCATCTCGTTGAGCCGGGTGCTTCCGTGCAGCGCCCGCAGCATCTCGACCGCCTGCCGGGGCAACGGCACTGCATGGTGCCTTGCGCTGCTTCATGCGCTCGGCCGCGATGCGCCGCTGCATCGAGCAACCCGCCGGTCATGCTGCGCTTGGCCTCGACGGCGACGCTCTGCCCGTTCCTGCGGGCGCCGGTGGTGGTCTCCTCCCAGCTTTTCATGGTCAGCCAGTCGCGGGCCTTGGCCAGCGTGAAGCGGCCGCCGTCAGCGAGCGTGCAGGCCTTCTCTCGCGAACGGGCCGCGCGGCACTGGGTATCGGTGAGCATGGGCGCCTCGAAGGGTTGGCGACCGTACCCACCGATTGTCGGGGTGGCGAACGGTCCGTACCCGCGACGCCACTCACTTTCGGATTGGCTGGCAACGGCAACGGATGGCGCCGACCTGACCTGTGATCCTAGGAAAATCAGGAACTTGATGCTCTGAAGGAGGCCCGCAAGAACCGCCGGAATTCCCCCTGACCGTCAGACGTTGAACCGGAAGTGCATGACATCCCCGTCGTGCACCACATACTCCTTGCCTTCCAGCCGCATCTTGCCCTTCTCCTTGGCGCCGGCCTCGCCCTTGCAGGCGATGAAGTCGTCGAAGGCGATGGTCTCGGCGCGGATGAATCCCTTCTCGAAGTCGGTGTGGATCACGCCTGCGGCCTGCGGCGCGGTGGCGCCGATGCGCACCGTCCAGGCCCGCACCTCCTTCGGGCCGGCGGTGAAGTAGGTCTGCAGACCCAGCAGCTTGAAGGCGGCCCGGATCACACGGTTCAGGCCGGGCTCGTCCATGCCCATGTCTTCGAGGAACACCGCCTTGTCCTCGTCGGGCATGTCCGCGATCTCGGCTTCCACCGCCGCACATACCGGCACCACGATCGCCCCGGTGGCCTGCGCATGGGCGCGCACCGCCTCCAGGTGCGGATTGTTCTCGAATCCGCCTTCCTTCACATTGGCCACGTACATGGTCGGCTTGGCGGTGATCAGGCACAGCGGCTTGAGCAGCGCCTTTTCCTCGTCGTAGAGATCGAGCGAGCGCACCGGCCGCGCCTGATCGAGCACGGCCTGGCACTTCTCCAGCACCGCCACCAGGCGCGCCGCCTCCTTGTCGCCGCCGGCGCGCGCCACCTTGCCGTAGCGCACCAGCGCCTTGTCCACCGTGGCCATGTCGGCCAGCGCCAGTTCGGTGTCGATCACCTCGATGTCGGAGAGCGGGTCGATCCGGCCGCTCACATGGATCACATTGCCGTCCTCGAAGCAGCGCACCACATGCACGATCGCGTCGGTCTCGCGGATGTTGGCAAGGAACTGGTTGCCCAGACCTTCACCCTTGGAGGCCCCGGCCACCAGACCGGCGATGTCGACGAACTCCACGGTGGCATGCAGCAGTTTCTGCGGCTTGACGATGCCGGCGAGCAGATCGAGCCGCGGGTCGGGCACCTCGACGATGCCGACATTGGGCTCGATGGTGCAGAACGGGTAGTTCTCGGCCGCGATGCCGGCCTTGGTGAGGGCGTTGAACAGGGTGGACTTGCCGACATTGGGCAGGCCGACGATGCCGCACTGGAGAGACATGGCGCGTTTCCTTGGGGACGGGCCGCGGCAAGGCGAGGGCTGCCCGGCAAGAAGCGAATTGTACTGGCGCGCCTGGCAGGGCCGGCCGCGCGGGCGTCAATCGCGCGTGGGCGGCGCGGCAGCGGCGGCGAGCGCGGCCGCGAGATGCCCGGCGATGACTGCCTCCTCGTCGGTGGGGATCACCCAGACCCGCACCGGCGCCCCGGCCGGGCTGATCAGGCCCTGGCTGCCCGCGCCCTGCGCGGCGTTGGCCATCGGCTCGATCCGCAGCCCCAGGAAGGCCAGGCCCTCCACCGTCTCGGCGCGGGTGAGCGGGTCGTGCTCGCCGATCCCGCCGGTGAACACCAGCGCATCGAGCCCGCCGAGCGCTGCGGCCAGCGCGCCCACCGCCTCGCGCAGGCGCGCCACGAAGTGCGCGATCGCCTCCCGGGCCTGGGGCAGGTCGCTCTCGCGCAGGCTGCGCATGTCGGCGCTCAGCCCGCTCAGACCCTTGAGGCCGCTGCGCCGGTAGAGCAGGTCGGTGAGCGCGGCCGCATCCATGCCGCGCTCGGCCATCAGCCACAGCAGCACGCCCGGGTCGAGGTGGCCGGGCCGCGTGCCCATGGGCAGGCCGTCGAGCGCGCTGAAGCCCATGGTCGAGGCGAGCGACCGGCCCGCGCGCAGCGCGCAGGCCGAGGCGCCGCTGCCCAGGTGCGCCACCACCGTGCGCCCGGCCGCCGCGGGCGGATCGAGCTCGGCCAGGCGCCGCGCGATGTACTCGTAGGAGAGCCCGTGGAAGCCGTAGCGACGCACGCCGGCGGCATGCAGTTCGCGGGGCAGGGCATAGGCATCATGCTCGGGCGGATGCCCGTGGTGGAAGGCGGTGTCGAAGCAGGCAAGCTGCAACGCTTGCGGAAACCGTTCGCGCGCCGCGCGGATGCCGGCGAGGTTGAAGGGCTGGTGCAGCGGCGCAAGCGGGCCGAGCCGCTCGAGCGCCGCCAGCACCGCCTCGTCCACCACCACCGGGGCGGCGAAGCCCGGGCCGCCGTGCACCACCCGATGCCCCACGGCGCGCACCGCGCGGCCGGGGGCCCACACCGGCAGACCGGCGAGCACCCGGGCAAGCGCGGTGTCGAGGTCGCGCACCGCCTGCGGCCCCTGGCTGACAAGCGGCTCGCGCGTGCGCGGCCTCCCTGCGGGCGCAAGCTCGAGCCTCGGCTGCGCGTCCAGCCCGGCGATCTGGCCGGCGAGCAGCTGCCGGGGCGCGGCGCCGGCGTCGTCGAAGAGCGCGAACTTCAGCGACGAGGAGCCGGCGTTGAGCGTGAGCAGGCTCACGGCGTGGCGGATGCGCCGGCGGCAGGCAGCGCGCTGGCGCCGGTGGCCTGCCAGTGCTGCAGCAGCACCGCCAGCGCGCAGGAGAGCAGCCGCGCGCGCGCCGGGTCGGCGCGGCTGGTGAGCATCACCGGCACCCGCGCGCCCAGCACCAGCCCGGCCGACTCGGCATGGGCGAGAAAGCTAAGCTCCTTGGCGATCAGGTTGCCGGCTTCCAGATCGGGGGCGATCAGCACCTCGGCCCGCCCGGCCACCGGCGAGTCGATGCCCTTGGCGCGCGCCGCGCCCGCGTCCACCGCGTTGTCCATGGCGAGCGGCCCGTCGACCAGGCCGCCGCTGATCTGGCCGCGCTCGGCCATCTTGGCCAGGATGGCCGCGTCCAGCGTGGACGGGATGTCGGGGTTCACGGTCTCGACCGCGGAGAGCACCGCCACCCGGGGCTGCGCCAGCCCGCAGGCGCGGGCGAGGTCGATGGCATTGCGCACGATGTCGGCCTTGGTGGCGAGGTCGGGCGCGATGTTGATCGCGGCATCCGAGATGAAGAGCGGATGGTCCACGCCGGGCACATCCATGAGGAACACATGGCTCATGCGCCGCGCCGTGCGCAGCCCGGCCTCGCGCGCCACCACCGCCGCCATCAGTGTGTCGGAGTGCAGCGAGCCCTTCAGGATGGCCGCGGCGCGCCCTTCGGCGCACAGCGCGACCGATCGCTGCGCGCAGGCCGCCGCCGAATCGGCGCTGACGATGGCCACGCCGGCGAGCGACCGGCCGGCGGCATGCGCCAGCTCGGCGATGCGCGCCGGATCGCCGACCAGGATGGGCGTGATGAGGCCGGCCTCGGCCGCGAGCAGCGCGCCCTCCAGCGAGGGCAGGTCGTGCGGCATGGCCACCGCGGTGGCCAGCGGCGGCAGCGCCGCGCAGGCGGCCAGCAGCCGCTGGCCGTGGCCATGCCGGTGCACCAGCACCTCGGGCGGGGCGCCCCCGGCCAGCGACTGGCGGGTGTCGGCGGCGATCACCTCGGCCAGGCCTTCGGCCACCGGCTCGCCGGCCGATGAGCTCACCAGGGTCTGCAGAACCAGCAGCGCCGGCGCGCGCTTCTCGAGCAGCCGCAGTTCGAAGCGCAGCTCGTCGCCCACCGCCACCGGCCGGTGATACGCCAGCGAGTGCGCCCGCAGCCGCGCGCCCGGACCGGGCAGGCGGGTGGCGATCAACCGGGCGATCTGTTCGCCGATCCAGCCTGCGGGCGCCAGCGTGTCGTGGGCACCGGGCGCGGCGCCGGCGCCGGCGGCGGGCAGCGCCACCGGGCTGCCGCCGGCGAGCGCGAAGGCCCGCAGGTCCTGCGCGGTGCACACCCGGCTCGCGCGGGCGCTGTCGCCCACGGCCAGCTCGTCGAACAGCCGGTTCTCGATCGCCATGAGGGGAAGGCTATCATCGGATGGCAACGGTTCCGTGCGGTGTTCCAGGAGGCAGCGAAATGCCGGTGTCGCTCGATGGCAAGCTGGTGGTGGCGATCTCGTCTCGGGCGGTCTTCGACTTCGAGGAGGAGAACCGGGTCTTCGAACGCGACGACGATGCCGCCTACATGGCCCTGCAGCGCGAGCGCCTCGAGCGCCCGGCCGCCCCGGGCGTGGCCGGCGCCCTGGTGCGCAAGCTGCTGGCCTTTGATGCGCCCGACACGCCCGAGCCCGAGCGCCGGGTCGAGGTGGTGGTGGTGTCGCGCAATGACCCGGTGAGCGGTCTGCGGGTGTTCCGCTCGGCGCGCCAGGCGGGCCTGCGGCTGGAGCGCGGCGTGTTCACCCGCGGTCGCACGCCCTGGCCGTATCTGGTGCCGCTCAAGGCGAACCTCTTCCTGTCGGCCAATGGCGACGATGTACGTGCTGCGCTCGAGGCCGGCTTCCCGGCTGCCCGCGTGTTCCCCGATTCGGTGAAGGCGTCCGAGTCGCATCCCGACGAGGTGCGCATCGCCTTCGACGGCGATGCGGTGCTGTTCTCCGACGAGTCGGAGCAGGTCTATCAGCGCGACGGGCTCGATGCCTTCCAGCGCCACGAGGAGACCCACGCCGCGCGGCCGCTGCCCTCGGGGCCGTTCATGCCGCTGCTCGAGGCGCTGCACGGCCTGCAGCGCGCCGGCAGCCGCGCCGGCATGCGCATCCGCACCGCGCTGGTCACCGCACGCAGCGCGCCGGCGCATGAGCGCGCGATCCGCACCCTCATGGACTGGGGCCTGGAGGTGGACGAGGCGATGTTCCTCGGCGGGCTCGACAAGGGCCCGTTCCTGCGCGAGTTCGAGCCCGACTTCTTTTTCGACGACCAGACCCGGCACTGCGAGTCGGCGGCGCAGGCCGGGCCCACCGGCCATGTGCCCTCGGGCATCGCCAATCAGCCCGGCTGAGCCTCAGCCGAAAAAGCGCAGCACATCGGCCTTGCGCGCCAGCGCATCGGCCCGGCCCAGCGCCACCAGCCGGCCGGTGTAGCCCGGCACGAACAGCAGGTAGGAGCTCAGCGCCGCGCCGCGCGTGTCGGTGGCGCCGATCAGCCGCAGCAGCACGCGGATGTTGCGCGGCAGCTCGCGCACATGCGGCGCGGCCAGCGTGTCCAGGCGCTGGCTCGGCGAGATCACCAGCGGCTCGATGTGGCGAAGCCCCGCCGCGCCATCGGCCTGCGGCGCGAGCGCGGCCAGGGTGCGGTTGACGCGGCTCAGCCGCTCGATGTCGCCGGAGAGCGCGTCGAGGAAGATGCCGGCCATGGCATGGCCGGCGATCTGGGCGAGGCTGGGATAGTGCTCCTGCGAGCCCGCCGGCCCGGACTGGCGGGCCGGGGTCTCGAAGCGGCCGGCGCCGATCACCACCAGCCGGTCGGCCCCGAGGTGGATCGCCGGGCTGATCGGCGCCGACTGCCGCATCGACCCGTCGCCGAAGAACTCGTGGCGCTCGTCGATGG
This sequence comes from Quisquiliibacterium sp., assembly GCF_982640115.1. Classification (NCBI taxonomy): domain Bacteria; kingdom Pseudomonadati; phylum Pseudomonadota; class Betaproteobacteria; order Burkholderiales; family Burkholderiaceae; genus Quisquiliibacterium; species Quisquiliibacterium sp. The sequence continues at coordinate 7,346 of NZ_CEXFHW010000071.1, forward strand.
GCAGCGGCACCGCCGGGAACACGAAGGGGATCGCGCTCGAGGCGAGCAGGTGGTCGATGCCGATGCGGGTGGGCGCCGCCAGCCGCTGGGTGCGGTACCAGGGCGCCAGCGCCGAGCGGGTCTCGTACCAGGTGACATGCTGGCCCGAGGTGTAGCTCGACGCGGTGATCGCCAGCGCGCGCAGGCAGCCGTCATCGAGGCAGCGGCCCAGACGCTCGGTGTCGATCACCCGCGCCAGCAGCTCGCGCAGCGGGCTGTTGTCGAAGAGCGAACGCGGCCGGGTGCGTGCCAGCCAGCCCAGAAGCAGTGCGCCCAGCCAGTGCGCCGCATTGCCCAGCGAGCCGCGCAGGTCCACCCGGTAGATGTCCTGCGGCTGCACCGTGCGCCACAGGCCGGCGATGCGCCGGATCGCCTCGGCCCAGTTGTCGCAGCCAGCCGCGTAGGCCGCGGCATTGATCGCGCCGGCCGAGGTGCCGCACACCACCGGGAACGGGTTGCGGTCGGCCGGCCAGCCGGCCTGTTCGAGCAGTTCGGCCAGGCCCTCGAGCACGCCGGCCTGGTAGGCGGCTCGCGCGCCGCCGCCCATCAGGATCAGTCCGGTTGTCGCGGTGGTGTCGGGCACGGCGTGAGGCAACTCGGGCGCTGCCCGGGCACGAACCGGTCAGCCAGTAGAATGCGGGTCTTCGATCGTACGACCTTTCCCGGAAGGATGCGCCCATGGCCGTGAACCTGCGTGTGCCTGACCCCGCCGAGCTCCACCCGGTTGCCGGTGTGCGCATCGGCACCGCGCGCACCGGCATCCGCAAGCCCGGCCGCCGCGACCTGCTGGTGGTCGAGATTGCCGCGGGCGCCAGCGCGGCCGGCGTGTTCACCCGCAACCGCTTCTGTGCGGCGCCGGTCCAGGTCTGCCGCGAGCATCTCGCCGGTGAGGGCGCGGCGGCCATTCGCGCACTGGTGGTCAACACCGGCTGCGCCAACGCCGGCACCGGCCAGCCCGGTCTGGCCGACGCTCGTGCCACCTGTCGCGAGCTCGCCGCGCGCCTGGGTTGCCAGCCCGCGCAGGTGCTGCCGTTCTCCACCGGGGTCATCCTGGAGCCGCTGCCCATGGACCGCCTGGTGGCCGGTCTGGCCCCGGCCGTAGCCGATCTCGCCGAGGCGCGCTGGGCCGACGCCGCCGAGGCGATCATGACCACCGACACCCTGCCCAAGGCCGCCTCGCGCCGGGCCACCGTGGCGGGCGCCACGGTCACGGTCACCGGCATCGCCAAGGGCGCGGGCATGATCCGGCCGAACATGGCCACCATGCTCGGCTTCCTCGCCACCGACGCGGCGGTGCCGCCGGCCCTGCTGCAGCGCTGGGTACGCGAGGCGGCCGATGCCAGCTTCAACCGCATCACCGTCGACGGCGACACCTCCACCAACGACTCCTTCGTGCTGGTGGCCAGCGGCGCCGGCGGCCTGCGCATCGCGGCCGAGGACGACGCCGGCGCGGCCCCGCTCAAGGCCATGATCGTCGAGGTGGCCCGCGAGCTTGCGCAGGCCATCGTCCGAGACGGCGAAGGCGCCACCAAGTTCATTTCGGTGCAGGTCGAGGCCGCCGCCACCCCGGCCGAGGCGCAGGCGGTGGCCTACGCGATCGCCCACTCACCGCTGATCAAGACCGCCTTCTTCGCCTCCGACCCCAACCTCGGGCGCATCCTGTGCGCCATCGGCTATGCCGGCATCGACGACCTCGATGTCGACCGCGTCGATCTCTTCCTGGACGATGTCCCTGTGGCCACCGCGGGCGGGCGTCATCCCGACTACCGTGAGGAGCAGGGCCAGCGGGTGATGAAGCAGTCCGAGATCACCGTGCGCGTGGTGCTCAACCGCGGGTCGGCCACTACCACGGTGTGGACCTGCGACCTCTCGCACGACTACGTGTCCATCAACGCCGACTACCGTTCCTGAGATCCGCGGCCGATGTCCGACCTGAACCAGCTCATCCAGCGCGCCGAGCGGATGCTCGAGCGCCTCGAAACCCTCATGCCGGCGGTGGCCCCGCCCGACTGGTCGGCCTCGGTCGCCTTCCGCTGGCGCCGCCGCGCCACCGGTCTGGGCGTGCAGTCGTGGCTGCAGCCGGTGCGCCAGCTGTCGTCCATCCGCCTTGCCGATCTTCATCACATCGACGAGCAGAAGGACCTCATCGAGCGCAACACCCGCCAGTTCGTGCGCGGCCGGCCGGCCAACAATGTCCTGCTCACCGGCTCGCGCGGCACCGGCAAGTCCTCGCTGATCAAGGCCTGCCTGAACGAGCACAGCGCCCGCGGCCTGCGCCTGATCGAGGTCGACAAGGACGATCTGGTCGACCTGCCCGACATCGTCGAGCTGGTGGCTGGCCGCCGTGAGCGCTTCATCGTGTTCTGCGACGACCTCTCCTTCGAGGAAGGCGAGGCCGGTTACAAGGCGCTCAAGGTGGCGCTCGATGGCTCGGTGGCGGCGCAGTCCGAGAACCTGCTGATCTACGCCACCTCCAACCGGCGTCACCTCATGCCGGAGTACATGGCCGAGAATCTCGATGCCAAGCATCAGGAAGACGGCGAGATCCATCCCGGCGAACGGGTCGAGGAGAAGGTCTCGCTCTCGGAGCGCTTCGGCCTGTGGGTGGCGTTCTATCCGTTCCGTCAGGACGACTACCTCGGCATCGTCGCCCACTGGCTGGCCAGCTTCGGCTGCGCGCCGGCCGAGATCGATCGCGCCCGTGCCGAGGCGCTGCGCTTCGCCCTCGAGCGCGGCTCGCGCTCCGGTCGGGTGGCCTGGCAGTTCGCCCGCGACTGGGCCGGCCGCCACGCTGGCCGCGGCCGCAAGCGCGCCTGAGCCTGCCGGCATGAACCCGCGGCCGAACGCGCCGGCATGAGCCCGCGCCTGGAGGTGGCGGTCGGTGTCATCGTCGGCGCCGAGGGCACCGTGCTGCTCGGGCAGCGGGTGGCGGGCAAGGCCTATGCGGGCTGGTGGGAGTTCCCGGGCGGCAAGGTCGAGCCCGGCGAGACCGTGGCCGCGGCGCTGGCCCGCGAGCTCGACGAGGAGCTCGGGCTGACGGTGCGCCGGTCTCATCCCTGGCTGGTGCGCGAGTTCGTCTATCCCCACGCCCATGTGCGTCTGCACTTCCGGCGCCTTTTTGCGGCCTGGGGCGATCTCGGCGGTGTGCCGCGCGGGCGTGAGGGCCAGGCCTTCGCCTGGCAGCCATGGGCCGGCGCCGCCGTGCAGCCGCTGCTGCCGGCGAGCGAGCCGGTGTTCCCCTGGCTGCGTCTGCCCCCATTCATGCCTGCCTGGACCCCCGGTCAGCCGCTTGCCGCGCTGGCCGCGGCTGCCGCCCGCGTGCTCGACGCGGCCGGGCTCCAGGCGCTTGGCCCGGTCACTGCGCCGCTGGCCGTGCTCACGCTGCCGGAGCGGCCGGATGCCGCCGCCATCGGCGCTGCTCGGGCTGCGGCGGCAGAACTCGTCGCGGCGGGTGGGCGTCTGCTGGTGCCTGCGAGGCTGGGCGAGGCGCTGTGGCGGGAGACTGGCGCCGTCGTGCTCGATCCCGCCGCGCTCTCGGCGCTGAGCGCAAGGCCCGATGCCCCCTGCTGCGCGGCGTTCTGCGAGGACGAAGCCCAGATCGAGCGCGCCGCCGACCTCGGGCTGGATTTCGTGATGTCACCCTGTCTGCCGCACGCGCCGCGCCTGCCGGTGTACCGGGTGTCGGCCGGCGCGGCCGACGCCGCGTTGCGTCCCGCGATCGAAGCCGGCGCGCACGGGCTGGCTCAGGTCGGTACCGGCCCGCCCTGAGCCCGCAGGCCCGGGGCTCAGCTCAGCGGCGCCCCGGGTGACTGGCCGGTGGGCCCGTCATCATCCAGCGGTTCGCCATCGATCACATAGGCGCCGCTCGCCCAGGCGCCGAGATCGCCGGTCTTGCACCGCTCCGAGCAGAACGGGCGCCAGCGATTGGCGGGCGAGAAGACCGCCGGGCGACGGCCGGCCGGGCAGGCCACCACGCGGTCGGATTCGCGGTTGCCCGTGGTCATGCGCGGCGGCTCAGAGATTGCACAGGGCGAGTTCGAAATCGACATCGCTGTCGAGCGCACGCGGGCGCAGATCGCCGTCCTGCAGGGTGAAGCGGATCCAGATCAGGTAGCGATTGGCGCTGATCTCGGGGATGGCGCCGGTGGCGGGATCGAGCCGCACCCGCACCATCTGGTAGGTCTTGCCGCCGAGCGGCTGCTGGAAGCTGCCCTGGCGGGCGGTCTGCACGCTGTGGTGGGCACTTTCGCGCAGCAGGCGCAGCACGATGCGCAGGCTGTCCTGCAGCGGCCGCAGCGGCGCGGCCCAGGTGGCGATGTCCCGGCGCCGGACTTCGGCCTGACGGTGCTGCCAGGCGTGATACGAGGGCAGGTCGAATTCGCAGGCGCCCCCCGCGATGCCGGTCCGGCTGCGGATGCTCATCAGCCACTCGTTCTCGCGCAGGTGCTGCCCGGACTTGCCGGCCACGGCGTTCAGGCTGGTCCAGGCGGCCTCGATCTGGCCGAGCACCTGGTCCAGGGCGTCGGTGGAGACATCAGGGTTGCTGCGCAGGGGGATCAGGGCGTGCCGCTGCCGGTCGAGCTCCTGGAGCAGATCGGATTTCAGGTCGGCGCGCGACGCGACCTCCAGGACATCGAACAGCGTGACCAGTGCGATGTGGTGATCCTGGGCTTCGTCGCGGGTGGCAAACCGGTCGAACCGCCCGAACAGCGACTCCAGGCGCAGCAGCGTCCGGACCCGTTCGTTCAGGGGGAATTCGTAGAGGATCAAACCGTCTGGCCGGCTGGACTGCGGGCCACCCCGCAAGCCGGGCGATTCTGGCGCAATCGCGGGGGAATGACAAACCCCGACCCTTCGTGGCGCTCAGGTCGGGATTTCCGCCGGCCGGGCTCAGGCAAGCAGGGCGAGGTAGCGCTCGTGGAGGGCCCGCACCCGCTGCGCCAGCGTGTCGGGCGCGCCGTCGTTGTCGATCAGGTCATCGGCCGCGGCCAGCCGCTGCTCGCGGGTGGCTTGCGCCGCCAGGATGGCCTCGACCTGCTCGCGTGGCAGGCTGTTGCGCTTCATGACCCGCTCGATCTGGGTCTGAGGCCGGCAGTCCACCACCAGCACCCGCTGCGCGCGCTCGCGCGGTTTGCCGCCCTCGACCAGCAGGGGCACGACGAGGATGGCGTACGGGCTGGTGGCCAGGCCGAGCTGGCGCTCGCTCTCCTGGCGGATCAGCGGATGCAGGATGGCTTCCAGACGGCGTCGGGCGGCCGGATCGCTGAACGCGAGCTGGCGCATGGCCGCGCGGTCCAGGCGACCGTCGGCCGCGATGACCGCTGCGCCGAATGCCGCCTGGATGGCCGGCATGGCCATGCCGCCCGGCCCGGTGAGCTGGTGCGCGATCAGGTCGGTGTCGACCAGCGTCACGCCGAGCTCGGCGAAGTGGTTGGCCACTGTGGTCTTGCCGCTGCCGATGCCGCCGGTCAGTCCGACGACCAGAGGAGGTCTGCGGCCGCCGTCAGCGGGGCCGGGATGGGAGCCGGGAACGGGGGAGGGGGCTGGGTCGCTCAACGGGGCACGCCAGTCTGATCAGGACAGCCCCAAGTATGCAGCGATCGGCTTGCCGAAGTACAAGGTGAGCAGTCCCGCGCCCGCCAGGTAGGGGCCGAATGGAATCGGCACTTCGCGGCCGTGGCGGGCGAACACGATCAGCCCGATGCCCACCAGGGCACCCACCAGCGACGAGAGCAGAATCATCCCGGGCAGCGCCTGCCAGCCGAACCAGGCGCCCAGCGCACCGAGCAGCTTGAAGTCGCCGTAACCCATGCCTTCCTTGCCGGTGGCGAGCTTGAACAGCCAGTACACCGCCCACAGGCTGCCGTAGCCGGCCATCGCGCCGATCACGGCCGACTCCAGTGGCACGAACACCCCGGCGAGATTCACCGCCAGCCCTGCCCACAGCAGCGGCAGCGTGAGGTTGTCGGGCAGCAGCTGGGTGTCCAGGTCGATGCCTGTGAGCGCGATCAGCGTCCAGGTCAGCAGCAGTGCTGCGATGCCGGCGGCGCCCGCACCGAGATGCCAGACCGCCAGCCCGCTCAGGACCGCGGTGGCGAGTTCCACCAGCGGATAACGCATCGGGATCGGGCTGGCACAGGCCGAGCAGCGCCCGCGCAGCACCAGCCAGCTCAGCACCGGGATGTTCTCGAGCGCGGTGATCCGGTGGCCGCAGGCCGGACAGGCCGAGCGCGGCAGCACCAGGTTGTAGACCGGCTGCTCGGGCGGCGTCTCGCCGCGCATCTCGGCGGCCTGACTTGCCCACTCCCGCTCCAGCATGATCGGCACGCGGTGGATCACCACATTGAGGAAGCTGCCCACCAGCAGCCCCAGCAGCGCAGCGAGGGCCACGGCGGCGGCGGGCGATGTCAGAAGCAGTTCGGTCATGCAGGGCCTGATCGGGAAAGAGGCCCGCAAGGGCCGCGAGCGCTGCCGGGCTCAGACCACCTGGCCCATCTTGAAGATCGGCAGGTACATGGCGACCACCAGTCCGCCGATCACCACCCCCAGGAAGGCCATGATGATCGGCTCGAGCAGGCTGGAGAGGCTGGCGACCGCCTCGTCGACCTCGCGCTCGTAGATGTCGGCCGACTTGCCGAGCATGTCATCGAGCGAGCCGGATTCCTCGCCGATCGAGGCCATCTGCATGACCATGTTCGGGAAGACATTGGCGTTCTGCATGGCCACGGTCAGGCTGGTGCCGGTGGAGACCTCGCCCTGGATCTTGCGGGTGGCGGTCAGGTAGACATGGTTGCCCGAGGCGCCGCCCACCGAGTCGAGCGCCTCCACCAGCGGCACACCGGCGGCGAACATGGTCGACAGGGTGCGCAGCCAGCGCGCGATCGAGGCCTTGCGGATCACCTCGCCCAGGATCGGCAGGCGCAGCAGGGCCCGGTCGACGGCGATCTGCACCGCCGCCGATCGGCGCCAGCTCTGGAGGAGAAAATAGATGCCGGCGAACAGGATGCCGAAGATCAGCCACCAGTAGGCGACCACGAGATCGGACATCGCGATCACCATCAGCGTGGGTGCGGGCAGGCTGGCGCCGAATCCCTCGAAGACGCTCTTGAAGGCGGGGATCACGAACAGCATGATGATCGTGACCACGATCGCCGCCACGCCCATCACCGCGCAAGGGTAGAACAGGGCCGACTTGATCTTGCCCTTGAGGGCCTGCATCTTCTCCTTGTAGAGCGCCAGCCGCTCCAGGAGATCATCGAGGATGCCGGCCTGCTCGCCCGCGCCCACCAGGTTGCAGAACAGGTCGTCGAAGTACAGCGGGTAGCGGCGGAAGGCCTCCGAGAGCGCCGTGCCGGTTTCCACATCGGACTTGATTTCGGTGAACAGCCGCGCCACCGAGCCGTTCTCGGTGCCCTTGGCCACGATGTCGAAGGCCTGCAGCAGCGGCACCCCGGCGCGCATCATGGTGGCCAGCTGGCGGGTGAACAGCGTGATGTCCTTCTCGGTCACCTTGCGGCCGCGCGAATAGCTGCGCTTCTTGACCTTGGTGACCATCACCCCCTGCCGGCGCAGGGTGGTGTTGACCACCGCCACACCCCCGGCACGCATCTCGCCGCGCACGGTGCGACCGGCGCGGTCGCGGCCTTCCCAGAGGTAGGTGAACTGCTTGACCGGCGCTGCCGCCACCGCCTTGCCTGCCATGGTGTGTGTCCCGTCCCGGCTATTCGTTGGTCACGCCCAGGACTTCCTCGATCGAGGTCAGCCCCTGGCGGACCTTGATCAGGCCGCTTCGGCGCAGGTCATTGACGCCCTCGCGCCGGGCCTGCTCGGCGATCTGCATGGCGTTGCCATTCGACAGGATGATCCGCTGGATCTCCTCCGAGATCGGCATGACCTGATAGATGCCCACCCGGCCCTTGTAGCCGCTGCCCTTGCAGCGCTCGCAGCCCACCGGCCGGAAGGGCACCCAGCTGCCATCAAGGTCGTCCTCGCGGTAGCCCACCTGCAGCAGGCCGTACTCGTCGATGTCCAGCGGCTGCTTGCAGGTGCACAGCCGCCGCGCCAGCCGCTGCGCGGTGATCAGGATCACCGAGGAGGCGATGTTGAAGGGCGCCACGCCCATGTTCATCAGCCGGGTGAGGGTGGTGGGCGCGTCGTTGGTGTGCAGCGTGGAGAGCACCATGTGGCCGGTCTGCGCGGCCTTGATGGAGATGTCGGCGGTCTCCAGGTCGCGGATCTCGCCGACCATGATCACGTCGGGGTCCTGGCGCAGGAAGGCCTTGAGTGCCACCGAGAAGCTCAGCCCGGCCTTGTCGTTGACATTCACCTGGTTGACGCCCGGCAGGTTGATCTCCGCAGGGTCTTCGGCGGTGGAGATGTTCACCCCGGGCTGGTTCAGGATGTTCAGGCAGGTGTAGAGCGACACCGTCTTGCCCGAGCCGGTGGGCCCGGTGACCAGCACCATGCCGTAGGGCCGGGAGACCGCCTTGAGCAGGTGCTCCTTCTGGTCGGGGTCGTAGCCCAGGGCGTCGATGCCCAGCTTGGCCGACGACGGATCGAGAATCCGCATCACGATCTTCTCGCCGAAGAGCGTGGGCAGCGTCGAGACCCGGAAATCGATCGCGCGGGTGGGGCTGAGGGCGAGCTTCATGCGGCCGTCCTGCGGCACGCGCTTCTCGGAGATGTCCAGCCGCGAGATGACCTTGATCCGCGAGGCCAGCTTCTCCTTGATCGCCATGGGGGGCTGGGCGAACTCCCGCAACTCGCCGTCGATCCGCAGTCGGATGCGGTAGAACTTCTCGAAGGGCTCGAAGTGGATGTCGGACGCGCCGCTCTCGATCGCGTCGATCAGCACCTTCTGCAGGAATCGCACGATCGGCGCATCGTCGACCTCGGCGCCGGTCTCCACCACCGCGGCGGTCGGTTCGGGCTCGAGCTTGGCCAGATCCTCGTCGAGCATGTCCGAAGTGAACTCGGCGAGCTGCTGGCTGTCGCTCCGGTTGCGGCCTTCCAGCATCCGGACCAGCTTGTCGTGCTCGATCACCACCGGATCGAGGGTGCACTGGGTCTGGAACTTGATGCGGTCGAGGGTCTCGATGTCGGTGGGGTCCGACAGCGCCACCGACAGGCGGGTGCCGCGCCGGCACAGCGCGATCACCCGGGTCTCGCTGGCGAGCTTGGGGTCGATCAGGTCGGCCGGCAGCGCACCGAGATCGAGGGCCGCCACATCGAGCAGCGGGTGGCCGAAGGTCTCGGCGGCGAAGCGGGCGAGGTCGGGCGCCGGGAACCCGCCCGAGCCGATCAGCTCGTCGATGAACCGGACCTTGGCGGCGTCTGCCTTGCGCTGGATGGCCAGCGCGCGATCGGCTTCGAGCAGCCGGTGCTGGACCAGCGCGCGACCGATGCCGGCCAGCGAGACGGTCTCGGTTGCGGTCTGATTGGGGGGTGGGGCCATGGCGGATGGGCGGGGCTTCTGGCGCAGGAAGTTCATGATGCGCGGCAATCGGGGCCGGGGTAAGCCGCGATGATTGCCGGGAGGACAAACGGCCGCTGGCGTCCGGATGAACGGCCCGGTTGCTACACTTGCCCGAAAGACTGCCACAGGAGGAGACACCCATGGCCAACAGCCACGACAAGCCGGGCGGACGGCGCCTGCGTTCGCGAGCCTGGTTCGACAATCCCGACAATCCGGGCATGACCGCGCTCTACCTCGAGCGCATGATGAACTACGGCCTCACGCTCGACGAACTGCGCAACAGCGGCAAGCCGGTGATCGGCATCGCCCAGACCGGCAGCGACATCGCGCCCTGCAACCGGCACCATCTCGAGCTGGCCCGCCGGGTGCGCGACGGCATCCGTGATGCCGGCGGCATCCCCCTGGAATTCCCGGTGCATCCCATCCAGGAGACCGGCAAGCGCCCCACGGCGGCGCTGGACCGCAACCTCGCCTACCTCTCGCTGGTAGAGGTGCTCTACGGATACCACCTCGACGGCGTGGTGCTCACCACCGGATGCGACAAGACCACCCCGGCCATGCTCATGGGGGCGGCCACGGTCGACATCCCGGCCATCGTGCTGTCGGGCGGGCCGATGCTCAACGGGTACTACAACAACGGCCTGGCCGGCTCCGGCACCGTGGTCTGGCACGCCCGCCAGGAGCTCGCCGCCGGCCGGATCGACTATGACCAGTTCCTCGAGATGGTCGCCTCCTCGGCTCCCTCGGTAGGCCACTGCAACACCATGGGCACGGCCCTGTCCATGAACAGCGTGGCCGAGGCGCTGGGCATGTCCCTGCCCGGCTGCGCCGCCATCCCCGGGCCCTACCGCGAGCGCGCCCAGATGGCCTACGCCACCGGCCGGCGCATCGTCGAGATGGTTCATGAAGACCTGCGTCCCTCGCGCATCCTCACCCGTGAGGCCTTCGAGAACGCGATCGTCGCCTCGAGCGCCCTGGGCGCCTCCACCAACTGCCCGCCGCATGTCACCGCCATTGCCCGCCACATGGGGGTGGCCCTCGACATCACCGACTGGGACCGCATCGGCTACGAGGTGCCCCTGCTGGTCAACCTGATGCCGGCCGGCCAGTATCTCGGCGAGGAGTTCCATCGCGCCGGCGGCGTGCCGGGGGTCATGAACGAACTGCTGCGCGCCGGCAAGCTGCACGGCAATGCGCTCAACGTGTCCGGTCGTACCATCGCCGAGTGCTATGCCGACACGCCGGTGCGCAACCGCGATGTCATCCGGGCCTACGACCAGCCCCTGCTGCCCCAGGCCGGCTTTGCGGTGCTCA
>NZ_CEXFHW010000072.1:0-18103 GCF_982640115.1 Quisquiliibacterium sp.
GGCCGCACTGTTCGACGACGGGGTCAGCGTGATGGTGCTGCCGTCAGCGATCTTGGTGCCGTAGGTGATGGTGATGATGCCGGTGGTGGAGGCGATGGCGATCGACTTCACCTTCTGGGCGTCGGTGAGGGGCGAGTTGTAGCCCTTGCCGTAGTCGGTGGAGCCGACACCGGCGTTCTCGACCACGGCCTTCTTCGCCTCGCTGGCCAGGCCGAAGCCTTCCGCAACCCGGGCGCGCACCGTGTAGTCCTGGTACGCCGGGATGGCAACCGCGGCCAGAATGCCGACGATGGCCACGACAATCATCAGCTCGATCAGGGTGAAACCGGCTTGCACGCGCTTCATGGAAGACTCCTTGGGTTGATCTGACAGATTTGTAACAGCTGGAGGACGGCATGATTGCCGGCCTTGACCTACCCACAGCAGGGACCATGCCTGACCCGGTGGAGCGCCGTTGATCCGCCGACGAACGGCGGTTTCGTGACAGGATGCCGTCAGCCGCAGGCAGGCAAGACCCCAGAGGGCTCATGACAGGCGCGTGCCGCTGCCCGCCGCCGCCAGAAACTGCCGCGATGCGTCAGTCGGGGTGCCCTGCTGCGTCAGCCCGGCCTCAGAGCGTCAGCAGATCGCCGCGCTCGAGCAGGCCCGGCGCGAAAGCGCCGGCCCAGACCTGCAGCTCCTGGGCAATGAGATGGCGGTCGGACGGCTTGAGATGGGTGATCAGCACCTTCGCCGGCCGGGCAAGCTTGGCCAGCTCTTCGGCCAGCTGCACCGGATACAGGTGCCGCGACGCGATGGCGAGATCGCGCTCGCGGTTCGCGAAGGCAGTCTCGATGATCAGGAATCGCAGGTCAGGGATCTGGTTGACCACCCGCCAGAAGGCGTCGTTCGGGCCGGTGTCGCCCGTGAAGACCAGGCTGGCCCGCGGACTGGCAACCTGATAGCCCAGCGCAGGCACGGTATGGCTGGCCGGCAGGGCCCGCAGTCGGCGCTCGCCGAGCATCACCGTCTGGTCCAGAGCGATCGGCTCGAACACCAGCCAGGGCGCATTCACCTGCGGGATCTCGGTGAAATCAGGCCAGATCACCCAGTTGAAGACATGCGCGCGCAGCGCCGCGATGGTCTCGGGCAGGGCATGGACCACCAGCGGTCGGCTACGCAGCGCGCCGGCCGAGTCGACCAGCAGCGGCAGGCCGGCGATGTGATCGAGGTGCGAATGGGTGAGGAACACATGGTCGATGCGCGCCAGTTCCTCGAGGCTGAGATCCTCCACCCCGGTGCCCGTATCGAGCAGGATGTCATGGTCGATCAGGAAGGCGGTGGTTCTGGAGTGGCCGCCGATCCCGCCGCTACAACCCAATACCCGCACCTGCATCGACCCGGTCCTTGTTGGTGGCTGGCATGACATCGTCCATGCCGTCTTGCATCGGGATCGTGTCGCTGGCTGCCAGGGAAACCGGGGTGAAGATCAGCACCGGCTCATGGCGGCCGGCCAGCGGGGCCTTGCCCAGCGGCGCGAACCGATGGCCACGCGCCTGCTGCGCGGTGGACTCACCGACGATGATCGGCTGATCGTACAGCTTGGTCAATGCTTCGAAGCGCGCGGCCAGATTCACCGGGTCGCCGATCACGGTGTAGGTGCGCCGCAGGCGCGAGCCCATGTCGCCCACCCTGACCAGCCCGGTGTTCACGCCCACGCCGACATGCATCGGCGGCAGGCCGCGCAGCCGCAGCACGCGGTTCAGGCGGCTCACTTCGTCGAGCATGGCCAGCGCGGCGCGCACCGCGTGGTCGGCGTGATCACGGTCGGGCAGCGGGGCGCCCCAGAAGGCCATCACCGAGTCGCCGATGTACTTGTCCACCGTGCCCCCGTGGCGATGGACCACCTCGGTCATCGCGGTGAGGAAGGTGTTCAGGTATTCGCGAAGGCCTTCCGGCGGCATGGTCTCGGCAATCCGGGTGAAGCCGCGGATGTCCACGAACAGGATGGTCAGCACCCGGTTCTCGCTGCCCGAGGCCGACAGGCGTGCCGGGTCGCGGACCATCCGCTCCACCAGGGCGGGCGAGAGGTACTCGCCGAACAGGTCGGCCATCGCCCGACGGGTGCGGCCCTCGACGAAGTACCCGGCGGTCAGGTTGAAGATCAGCAGCAGCACCACCAGGCCCTGCGCGGCCGAGACCGGGATGACCATGCCGAGGTTGTTCCAGGCGATGCCGGCCGAGCCCCAGATCGTGAGCGCCGCCGCACCGCTGAGGGTGACCGCACCCAGCGCGCCCAGCACCGGCATGGTCATGGCCAGCGCGGCGCCCACCACCAGCACCACCAGGGCCCCCAGCCCGGTGGCTGCAGCCGACCGGGTGAGCAGCAGGGCTCCGGCATGCGGGTCGGCATTGACCGAGTCGAGCGCGGCGGCGATCAGCGTGGCGTGGATCTCCACCCCGGGGAACGCGGCGCGGATCGGCGTGGCCCGCAGATCGGTGAGACCCGGTGCCGAGGAGCCGACCAGCACCACCCGATCCCTGAACCGCGCCCAGTCGACCCGCCCCTCCAGCACATCGGCGGCCGACACGTAGTCGAAGCGCGATGCCCGGCTGTCCATGCCGCTGATCTTGCCGGCATAGGGCACCAGCGCGGTCAGGCCATCGGACAGGGGCAACCGGACCGTGCCGCGCTCGCCGTGCAGGCTGAGTTCATCCGCATCGAGGCGCACCCGCGCCGAGCCCAGCCAATGGCGCAGCACCGACACGGCCAGGGACTCGTACAGACCGCCCTGGTACTGCGCCATCAGCGGCAGCGCCCGAACCGTCCCGTCGGGATCGATCAGCGGATTGAAGAAGCCGGCGCCTGCCGCGTTCTTCTGCAGTGACGCGAGGTTGGCGCCAAAGCCGTCCCAGCGGGTGATGCCGCCGGTATCCAGGCCGACGAGCATCTCGCTGCCCAGCACCGGATCGGGCAGCGCCCCGCTGGTGCGACCGCCGCGGTCGGCCGTGAAGTAGTAGCCGAGCACCACGGGGCGCCCGGCAAGCTGGCGAGCGAGATCGGCATCCTCGTCGCCGGCATGCTGCGGTTCGGCGAACACCAGATCCAGTCCGACCACGCGCGCGCCGCCGCGATCGATCAGGGCTCCGGCCAGTTCGCCCATGCGTGCGCGCTGCCAGGGCCACCGGCCCACGCGGGCGATGCTGGCCTCGTCGATGTCCACGATCATCACCCGGCGATCGGGCGGCGCCACCGACATGCGCAGGCGGCCGTCGTAGACCGCGTTGTCGAGCGTATCGATCAGCGAGACCGGCAGCAGCCCCAGGGTGCCCGCCGCGGCCGCGAGCGTCAGCAGCAGGCCGGCGAGGCGGCGGCGCAGGCAGGCAGGGCCGGAGCGGGAAGGCGTGGGCCAGCGCATGGATCGGTTCGGGTTGCCGCAGGCCGCCCGGATCAGCCCCCGCCGTGCGAGCCAGGGGGCAAGGGCCCCAGGACCAGCGCGGTGATGTTGTCGACACCCCCCTGGAGCAGCGCCTGCACGACCAGCGCCTCGGCGAGGTCCTGTGCCGAGCCGGGCTGTCCCAGGCAATCGGCGATGGTCGCGTCATCGAGCATGTCGGTGAGGCCGTCGCTGCACAGCAGGATCCGGTCGCCCGGATCGAGGTCCACGCTGCGGGCATCGACGCACAGGCCGGGATCGACGCCCAGCGCCCGGGTCAGGACCCCGCGCATCGCCGGGATCGATGCGGCCCCTTCACGGAGCAGGCCGGCATCGATCATCGCCTGGCCGATGGAATGATCCCGGGTGAGGCGGGTCAGCCGGCCGCACCGCCAGCGGTAGGCCCGCGAATCGCCAACATGGGCGACGAGCAGGCGGTCGCCGCGCACCCAGGCAACCACCACGGTGGTCCCCATGCCGAGGCATTCCGGACGCTGGCGGGCCGCGCTGATCACCGACTGGTTGGCAAGCTCGACCGCCCGGACCAGGGTGGCAAAAGCGGGGTCGGACAGGGGAGCAGCAGGCGATGCGGCAGCATGCGCCGGCACGAGATCACCCAGGCCGGCCGGTGCATCACCGGGTTCGAAGGCGACTTCCGCGGGCGCCGGTGCCGTGAGCCCGAGGGTCAGGGCATCCGGCAAGGCGTCGATCACGGCCGCCACCGCCATGGCACTGGCCACCTCGCCGGCCTGGTAGCCGCCCATGCCGTCGGCGAGCACCATCACGCCGGTGGCGTGATCGATACGCCAGGCATCCTCGTTGTGCGGACGGACATGGCCGACATCGCTGGCCGCACCTGTGCCACGGCCCTGGCACACAGCCAGAGGCGGGGCTGACGGATCAGCGAGGAGGGCGGCATGGGGGCTCATGCCGCCGACTCTAGGCGCAGCGTACCGGTCGGCAGACGCCCGGCTACATGAACGGCCAGCGACCTCCGCCAGGCGGCGAAGGCACCGTTCGTCGGGGCTCAGGCCGCCCGATTGGCGGCATCCTTGCGGGCGCCAGACCGCGGCGCCCGGGCGTGCTCAGTGCCCCGACGGACCGTGGCTGCCCGCCTTCTGGCGCCGAGACATCACCCAGCCGATCAGGAGAACCAACGCCACGCCGAGCAGGCCCGACACCAGGCCCAGCTTGTCCGCAGGCAGACCCAGCTGACCGGCGCCGGCGATGAGGGAGTCCTTGATCGCGGGGTCATCCACGACGATCTCTCCGGCGATGAAGCCGAGCAGCCCGGCGCCCAGCCAGACCACGATCGGGAAGCGCTCGATCACCTTGAGCAGCAGGGTGCTGCCAAAGATCACCAGCGGAATCGACATGGCCAGACCGATGATCAGCAGGAGCGTGTCGCCCTTGGCGGCAGCCGCCACCGCGATGACATTGTCCAGACTCATGACCAGATCGGCGATCAGGATGGTGCGCACGGCTGCCACCATGCCGCTGGCCTCCTTGCCTGCGCCCTCCTCCTCATCCTCGGGCAGGACCAGGGTGACGCCGATGTAGACCAGCAACGCGGCGCCGATCAGCTTGAGCCAGGGCAGCTGCAGCAGTTGCGCGGCCACCAGGGTGAGCCCGATACGCATCACGATGGCTGCGCCGGAGCCGATCATGATCGCCTGCTTCTGCTGCTTGGGCGGCAGCGATCGGGCGGCCAGCGCAATCACGACGGCGTTGTCGCCCGACAGCAGGATGTTGATCCAGACAATCTGACCGAGGGCCAGCCAGAAGGCAGTGGAGCCGATTTCCATGGTCGCTCCTGCTAGAGCACGCTCTTCAGCAATCGACCCATCTCGGAGGGGTTTCGGGTGACCTTGAAGCCACACGCCTCCATGACGGCCAGCTTGGCGTCCGCGGTGTCGGCGCCACCCGAGATGAGCGCACCGGCGTGGCCCATGCGCTTGCCTGGCGGCGCGGTGACGCCGGCGATGAAGCCGACCACCGGCTTGCGCATGTGCTCACGCGCCCACTGCGCAGCCGCGGCCTCGTCGGGACCGCCGATCTCGCCGATCATGATGACGGCATCGGTGTCGGGGTCGTTGTTGAACATCTCGAGCACTTCGATGTGCTTGAGCCCGTTGATGGGATCGCCACCGATGCCCACGGCGCTGGACTGGCCCAGCCCGAGTTCGGTGACCTGCGCCACCGCCTCGTAGGTCAGCGTGCCCGAGCGGGACACGATGCCCACCCGGCCCTTGCGGTGGATGTGGCCCGGCATGATGCCGATCTTGAGTTCGTCGGGGGTGATCAGGCCGGGGCAGTTCGGTCCGAGCAGGATGGTGCGCTTGCCGCCGGCGGCCTCCTTGGCCTTCATGCGGTTGCGCACCTCGAGCATGTCGCGCACCGGGATGCCTTCGGTGATGCAGACCACCAGGTCGAGGTTGGCGTCCACGGCTTCCCAGATGGCCGCGGCGGCGCCGGCCGGGGGTACGTAGATCACCGACACCGTGGCGCCGGTGGCGCGGGCGGCCTCCCCGGCAGTGGCGTAGATGGGAATGCCCTCGAAGTCTTCGCCGGCCTTCTTGGGATTGACCCCGGCCACATAGCACTGCCGGCCGTTGGCGTACTCGCGGCACATGCGGGTGTGGAACTGCCCGGTCTTGCCGGTGATGCCCTGCGTGATGACCTTGGTGTCCCGGTTGATCAGGATTGCCATTGCGTGATCTCCGATGTCAGGGGCGCGCGAGGCTCAGCGCGGACCGGCGGCCGCAGCCACCACCTTCTGCGCGGCTTCAGCCATGGTGTCGGCCGCGATGATCGGCAGGCCGGAGTCGGCCAGCATCTTCTTGCCGATGTCCTCGTTGGTGCCCTTCATGCGCACCACCAGCGGTACCTTCAGGCCCACCGCACGCGACGCGGAGATCACGCCCTCGGCGATGACATCGCAGCGCATGATGCCGCCGAAGATGTTGACCAGGATCGCCGCAACCTTCGGGTTGCGCAGCATGATCTTGAAGGCCTCGGTCACCTTCTCGGTGGTGGCGCCACCGCCCACGTCGAGGAAGTTGGCCGGTTCACCGCCAAAGAGCTTGATGGTGTCCATGGTGGCCATCGCCAGGCCGGCGCCGTTCACCAGACAGCCGATATTGCCGTCGAGCTGAATGTAGGCAAGGTCGAACTTGCTGGCCTCGATCTCGGCGGGATCCTCCTCGTCGAGATCGCGCATCGCGGTGATCTCGGGGTGGCGGAACAGCGCATTGGCATCGAAGTTGAACTTCGCGTCGAGCGCGATGATGTCGCCGCTGCCGGTGAGGATCAGGGGGTTGATCTCGGCCAGCGAGGCATCGGTATCCCAGTAGGCGCGATAGAGAGCCTGCAGCACGACCCGTGCCTTGGGCACCGAGGCGGCGGGCACGCCAATGCCGCTGGCCAGGCCGTCGGCTTGCGCATCGGTGAGCCCGGTGGCCGGATCGACGAAGACCTTCAGCAGCTTCTCGGGGGTGTGCGCGGCCACCTCTTCGATGTCCATGCCGCCCTCGCTCGAGGCCATGACGCACACCCGCTGCGAGGCGCGATCGGTGACGATGCCGACATAGAGTTCCTTGCGGATGTCGGCGCCTTCCTCGATCAGCAGGCGACGGACCTTCTGCCCCTCCGGTCCGGTCTGGTGGGTGACCAGCTGCATGCCCAGGATGGACGAGGACAGTTCGCGCACCTGATCGACGGAGCGGGCTAGCTTCACGCCACCGCCCTTGCCGCGACCACCGGCGTGGATCTGCGCCTTGACCACCCAGACCGGGCCGCCAAGCGCCTGGGCGGCACTGACCGCCTCGTCGACCGTGAAGCACGGAATGCCGCGCGGCACCGGCACGCCGAAGCGCTTCAGGATCTCCTTGCCCTGATACTCATGGATCTTCATGGGTGATCACCTCGAACACGGGATGGGCACGGCAGGTCGTGGCCTCGGCGCGCGCCGGAACAGGAAGAAACACGCTGGCTGGGCGCAGTGCGCGCAACCCGGGCAATCCGGTTGCCGGGGAAATTGTTGCGCCGCGCAATCCAAGATGTTACCACAGGGCAGTGGGGTCTTTAGCCCGCCCACCGCCCGCCTCGGGCAGCGCAGGACGGGCGAACTCACTCGGCCGGTGGGGCGTCGGGATGGTCGGCAGCCTGCCCAGCCTGGCCAAGGCGTATGCGCCGGAACACCGACGCCACTGCCTCGGCACCAAAGCCGCGAGCCATGAGAAAGCGGTGCTGCCTTGCCCGCTCGGCGAGATCGGCGGGCGGACGCCCGAAGCGCCGCTCCCAGGCTTGCCAGGCGAGGTCGGGCTCGGCACGCCGCAACTCCGCCAGAGGCTCGGCACTGAACTCACCGCCAAGCCGGTGCTCGGCGAGTTCCTGCTCAAGGCGTCGCACGCCATACCGCGCCCCACGACGACGCACCAGACTTTCGACGAACCGCTGGTCGCTCAGCAGGCCCTCCTGGACCAGCCCATCAAGCAGCGTCTCGAGCGCATCGGGTTCGGACGCGTGGGCGGCCAGCTTGCGGGCGAGTTCGAGACGGCTGTGCTCGCGTCGCGCGAGATGGCCCAGCGCCCGCGCCCTCAACGAGAGCGAGTGCGCGGCGGGCCGCCTGCCGATCAGGCGGCCTCCTCGGCGCCGCCGCGGTGGCTGACCCCGAAGTGCTCGCGGACCTTGTTCTCGATCTCGCGGGCGAGTTCGGGGTGCTCGCGCAGGTACTCCCGGGCATTGTCCTTGCCCTGGCCAACGCGTTCACCCTGATAGCTGTACCAGGCGCCGGATTTCTCGATCACCGAGCACTCGGCGCCGAGGTCGAGGATCTCGCCCTCGCGGGAGATGCCCTCGCCGTAGAGGATGTCAAAGGCAGCCTGCTTGAAGGGTGGCGCGACCTTGTTCTTCACGACCTTGACCTTGGTCTCGGAGCCGACCACCTCTTCGCCCTTCTTGATGGAGCCGGTGCGCCGGATGTCAAGCCGCACCGAGGCGTAGAACTTCAGCGCATTGCCCCCCGTGGTGGTCTCGGGGTTGCCGAACATGACACCGATCTTCATGCGGATCTGTTTGATGAAGTTCACCATGCTGTTGGTGCGCTTGATGGTGCCGGTGAGCTTGCGCAGGGCCTGCGACATGAGACGGGCCTGCAGACCGGGCAGTGAATCACCCATCTCGCCTTCGATCTCGGCCTTGGGGGTGAGCGCCGCGACCGAGTCAATGACGATGAGGTCGACCGAGCCGCTGCGCACGAGCGCATCGGCGATCTCGAGCGCCTGCTCGCCGGTGTCAGGCTGCGACACCAGCAGATCGGAGAGATTGACCCCGAGCTTGGCGGCGTACTGGACATCGAGCGCGTGCTCGGCATCAATGAAGGCGCAGGTGCCGCCGAGCTGCTGCATCTCGGCGATGACCTGCAGCGTGAGGGTGGTCTTGCCGGAGGACTCGGGGCCGTAGATCTCGATGACCCGGCCACGCGGCAGGCCGCCGACGCCCAGGGCGATGTCCAGGCCGAGCGAGCCGGTGGAGACAACCTGGATATCGGCCGCGACTTCGCCGTCGGCCAGCTTCATGATGGAGCCCTTGCCGAACTGCTTCTCGATCTGGGCCAGCGCGGCGGTGAGCGCCTTGGCGCGCTCGGTTCTGGATTTGGCGTCTTCCATCTTGATGACCTTGTCCATGGCGTTTTCCGGTGGGGTGAGGCACGAAGTATCCCACAGGAGTACTGTATAAACAATCAGACCTTTGGCTGATCCGGCGGGGTGTGGCGGCTGACCGACAGGCCTCAGGGCTCATCCATGGCGCCGAGCGGGCGAGGGTCCACGCGCTGCAGCGCGCCCCGCAACGAGAACAGCGCCGCCTGCCGGCGCACCGCCGCGCGGTCGCCGTCGAAACGGTGCGTCACGCTCTGCGCCGGCTCGCCTCGCCGCGCCCAGCCGAAGCACACCATGCCCACCGGCTTGTCGGGGGTGCCGCCGCCAGGGCCGGCCACCCCGGTGACCGACATCGCCAGGAAGGCCGTGCTGCGGGCCAGCGCACCCTCGGCCATGGCCCGGGCGACCGGCTCGCTCACCGCGCCGAACTGCGCGAGCAGCGACTCGGGCACTCCGACCAGATCGGTCTTGGCCTGGTTGCTGTAGGTGACAAAGCCGCGGTCGAACCAGGCGCTGGATCCGGGCGTCTCGGTGAGCGCCCGGGCGATCAGCCCACCGGTGCAGGATTCCACGGTGGCAAGCATGCGGCCCGAGGGCACCAGCAGCCGGCCGAGCCGCGTGGCCAGGGCGACCACCGCGGCATCGTCCGCAGCGAAGTCAGGGATCAGGGTCATGGCCTCAGAGCCAGGGGCGCGCGAGCGCGAGGAGGAACAGCGTGACGAAGGCCGCCAGCAGGTCGTCGAGCATCACGCCCAGACCACCCGGCACTCGGCGGTCGGCCCAGCCGATCGGCGGCGGCTTGGTGGCATCGAGAAGGCGGAACAGGGCAAAGCCGGCCAGCTGCCAGCCCAGCGTGGCCGGCAGCACCATGAGCACGATCCAGAAGGCGACGATCTCGTCCCAGACGATGGCGCCGTGATCCTTCACCCCGAGATCATGCGCGGTGCGCGCGCAGGCCCAGGGCCCGATCGCCAGGCCCAGGGCGATGAGCGCCGCCTGGGCGCCAGCCGGCCAGTGCGCCGGCAATGCCAGCCAGGCCACCCAGGCCCAGAGGGTGCCGACCGTGCCGGGCGCGCGCGGCGACAGGCCGCTGCCGAAACCGAGCGCGATCCAGCGGGCGAGCCTCGGGCGCATGAAGGCGAAACCGGGTCGGCGCACAGCCGCTGACGACGCGATGTCATCGGGCTGCGCGACACCGCCCGTGGCAGCGCCGCCCCCGGCGAGGGAGATACCGTCGGGCGAGCGGCCGTCTGGCCGGGAATCGCCGGGCCGGGAATCGCCGGCGTCAGCGGAAGTGATCGAAGGCGTGGAGCTCATCGGTGTCGATGGTAGCCCCATCGTCATCGATCAGCCGGATTCCCGGCGTATCGACCAGGCTGCCGATGCGGGCAGGCGCGGCGCCGTCTCCGGCCAGCGCGGCGATCGCGGCCCGGGCCCCGGGTGGCGCACTGAAGAGCAATTCATAGTCATCGCCGCCCGCCAGGGCGAGCGCCCGCCGACGCGATGCGGGAAGGCGGGCCAGCGAGGGCGACACCGGCACCGCCGGCCAGTTCACCCGTGCACCGACGGCTGAGCGCTCGCAGAGATGGGCAAGATCACCCCACAGCCCGTCGGAGAGATCGATCGCGGCATGCGCCCGGCCCAGCAGGGCTCGCCCCAGGCGCAGGCGCGGGCCGGGTCGCTCCAGCCGGACTCGGGCGGGATGCCCCTCGGGCAACGGCCGACCGTCCAGGCGCTCGGCCACCGCGAAGGCCGCCGCGCCCAGGGGGCCCGAGACCCAGAGATCGTCGCCGGGCCGGCCACGGTCGCGGCGCAGGGCCTGCGCGGGCGGCACATGCCCGAAGACCGTGATGCCGATGGTGAGCGGACCACGGGTGGTGTCACCGCCGATCAGCTCGCAGTCATGGCGCGCGGCCAGGGCGAGCAGGCCGGCGGCGAACCCGGCCAGCCAGCCCTCGTCGGCCTGCGGCAGCGCCAGGGCCAGGGTGAAGCCGATCGGCGCGGCCCCCATGGCGGCCAGGTCGGAGAGATTGACCGCCAGCGACTTCCAGCCCAGCGCGGCAGGATCGACATCGGCGAAGAAGTGCCGCCCGGCCACCAGCAGGTCGGTGCTCACCGCCAGGCATTCCCCTGCCGGAAGGTCGCCGAGCAGGGCGCAGTCGTCACCGATGCCCAGACGGGCGCGGCGCAGCGGGGCGCCCGCGAAGTGCCGCCGGATGAGCTCGAACTCGCCCATCAGTGGCGCCGCGCAGCCACCTCCGTGGCTCGCAGCCTGCCTGCCACCCGATCGAGCACGCCGTTGACATAGCGGAAACCGTCGGTGCCGCCGAAGGTCTTGGCGAGTTCGACCGCCTCGTTGATGACCACGCGGTATGGAATCTCGGGATGCCGGGCAAGCTCGTAGGCGCCCACCAGCAGGGTGGCGTGCTCGACCGGACTCAGCTCGGCGAGGGTGCGGTCGAGGTGCGGCACGAGGGCCTCGTGCAGGGTGTCGAGGTCACGGATGACACCGTGCAGCAGCGCAGACAGGTGCTCGCGGTCGGCCTTGCCGAACTCCGGAGCCTCGGACAGATGGGCTTCGATGGCGCCGCCATCCTCGCGGGCGACCAGCCACTGGTAGAGACCCTGCACCGCGAGCTCGCGGGAGCGGCGCCGGGCGCTGCGCTGCGCCGGGCGCGGCGGGCCGGACGCGGGGCGCTCGGCCATGGATCAGTCGTCCTCGAGCTCGTCGTCGTCGGCGCCGCCGCCGAGCGACGCGATCGAGGCGGTGAGGTTGGCCATCTCGACGGCCACGCGGGCGGCATCGGCGCCCTTCTCGGCGGCCCGCACCATGGCCTGCTCGTCGTCCTCGGTGGTGAGGATGGCGTTGGCGATGGGAATGGAGAAGTCGAGCGACACACGGGCGACGCCGGCTGCGCTCTCGTTGGAGACCACCTCGAAGTGATAGGTCTCGCCGCGGATCACCGCACCCAGCGCCACCAGGGCATCGAACTCGCCGGTCTGGGCGAGCTTCTGCAGCGCCAGCGGAATCTCGAGGGCACCCGGCACCGTGCAGACGAAGATGTCCTCCTCGCCCACGCCCAGGCGCATGAGCAGCTCGAGGCAGGCCTCGCGCAGCGCCGCGCACACCGGCTCGTTGAACCGGGCCTGGACCACGCCGATGCGCAGGCCCTCGCCGTTGGTTCCGGCGTCGAAGATGTCAATGCTCACCACTCACCTCACTCCCCGGACTCGAAGCCGGCAATTTCCAGGTCGTAACCCGCCACACTGGGCAGCTTGCGCGGCGCGGACAGCAGCCGCATCCGCCGCACGCCAAGCTCCTTGAGGATCTGCGCGCCGGTGCCGTAGGTGCGCAGGTCGAACTTGCTGGTACGACGCTGGGACCCGTCACCGCGCGCCAGCTTGATCATGGCATCGGACTGGGCGAACACCGCCTCGGCGCCGAGCGCGCAGTTGAGCATGACCAGCACGCCGTGGCCGCGTGCGCGGATCGCCTGCAGCGAGCGATGGATGCTCCAGGCATGCGTGCCGCGGGCGGTGTCGATCAGGTCGAGCACCGAGGTGGGCTCGTGCACGCGCACCAGCGTCTCGTCGGCGCCGGCGGGATCGCCGAGCACCAGCGCCATGTGCGGCTGGCCGGTGGGCTTGTCGCGGAAGACATGGAGCTGGAACGCGCCATGGGCGGTCTCGACCTCGCGCGTACCCACCCGTTCGACCAGGGTCTCGTTGGCGCTGCGGTACTCGATGAGATCGGCGATGGTGCCGATCTTCAGGTCGTGCTGGGCGGCGAACTCGATCAGGTCAGGCAGACGGGCCATGGTGCCGTCCTCCTTCATGATCTCGCAGATCACCGATGCGGGCGTCAGCCCTGCCAGCGCGCCGAGGTCGCAGCCAGCCTCGGTGTGCCCGGCGCGGCTGAGCACGCCGCCCGGCTTGGCCATCACGGGGAAGATGTGGCCGGGCTGTACGATGTCTTCAGGGCGCGCGTGGCGCGCCACCGCCGCGGCCACGGTGCGGGCACGGTCGGCGGCCGAGATGCCGGTGGTGACGCCTTCGGCGGCCTCGATGGACATGGTGAAGTTGGTGCCGGTGCGCGCGCCGTTGCTCGCCGTCATGAGCGGCAGCGCGAGCTGCCGGCAGCGTTCCTCGGTGAGGGTGAGGCAGATCAGGCCGCGGGCATGCCGCGCCATGAAGTTGATGGCCTCGGGCGTGACGAAGTCAGCCGCGAGGACCAGATCCCCTTCGTTCTCGCGGTCTTCCTCGTCGATGAGGATGACCATCTTGCCGGCCCGGAACTCGGCGAGGATCTCGGGTGTCGATGAAAGCGCCATGGCCGCATTCTACCCCGCGGCCCACCACCGGGCCGCTCAGGCCAGTCCGCGATGCCAGCGGGCGAGCACACGCAGGTCATCGCCCACCCGGTCGACCGCATGGAAGGCCAGGCGCTGACGGGCCTCGAGGTCGGGCAGCGCAGGCAGGTCGAACATGCCCGCGGCATCGCCGATGAGGCTGGGCGCGAGATAGACCAGCAGCTCGTCGACGCAGCCCTCGCGCACCAGCGACCCATTGAGCTTGAAGCCCGCCTCGACATGCAGCTCGTTGACACCCCGCCGCGCGAGCTCGCGCATCAGGGCCGGCAGGTCGACCTTGCCGCCAGGCCCCGGCAGCGGCAGCAGCTCGCAGCCTCTGTCCTGCAGCTCGCGCGCCCGCGCCGGATCGTCAGCCGCGCAGACCACCAGCGCGCCGCCCTGCAGCAGCCGGGCATGGGGATCGACGGCCAGCCGGGAATCGACCAGCACCCGCAGCGGCTGGCGATCGGTGGCCACCTCGCGTACGGTGAGCCTCGGGTCGTCGTCACGCACCGTGCCGATGCCGGTGAGCACCGCGCAGGCGCGGGCCCGCCAGTGATGGCCATCGGCCCGCGCAGCCGCCCCGGTGATCCACTGGCTGCGGCCATCGTGCAGCGCGGTGCGGCCATCGAGGCTGGCGGCGAGCTTGAGCCGCACCCAGGGCAGGCCGCGGGTCATGCGCGAGACGAAGCCGATGTTCAGCTCGGCGGCCTGCTGGCTGAGCAGGCCGCAGCGCACATCGATGCCGGCGTCGCGCAGCATGGCCAGCCCCCGGCCGTTGACCGCGGGATTGGGGTCTTCCATGGCCGCCACCACGCGGCTCACCCCGGCATCGATGAGGGCCTGCGCGCAGGGCGGCGTGCGGCCGAAATGGCTGCAGGGCTCGAGGGTGACATACACCGTGGCGCCGCGCGCGAGCTCGCCAGCCTGCGCGAGCGCAAGGACCTCGGCGTGGCCCTGCCCGGCGCGCCGATGCCAGCCCTCGCCCACCACCTGCCCCTCGCGCACCACCACCGCACCCACCCGCGGATTGGGCGTGGTGGTGAACAGGCCCTGCGCGGCAAGCGCCAGCGCCCGGCTCATGTGCTGGTGATCGGCATCGGTGAACATGGACCGCCGATTGTACCGAGGCGCGGAAGGACGCCCGGGGCAGGCGATACACTCGCCCCGGTTCAACCTAGGAGGCCCCCGCCATGACCGACGCCGCCAACCGCCCTGCCCACCCGGACCGCGCCGGCGGCCAGATCCTTGCCGACGCCCTGGCCATCCATGGCGTGGACACGCTGTTCGGCGTGCCCGGCGAGAGCTATCTCGCGGTGCTCGACGGCCTGTACAAGCACCAGGACCGCATGCGCTTCGTCATCTGCCGGCACGAGGGCGGCGCCTCGTTCATGGCCGATGCCTACGCCAAGCTCACCGGCAAGCCGGGGGTGCTCATGGTCACCCGCGGACCCGGCGCCACCAACGGCTCCATCGGCGTGCACACCGCCTTCCAGGACTCCACGCCGCTGATCATGCTGATCGGCCAGGTGGGCAACGACTTCATCGAGCGCGAGGCCTTCCAGGAGATCGACTACCGTCGGATGTTCGGGCAGATGGCCAAGTGGGTCGCCCAGATCGACCGCGCCGACCGCATTCCCGAATACCTGCTGCATGCCTTCCAGACCGCCACCAGCGGCCGCCCCGGCCCGGTGGTGCTCGCCCTGCCCGAGGACATGCTCACGCAGCGCGCGGCGGTGACCGACACCCGGCCCTTCCAGCCGGTGCGCGGCGCCGCCTCGCCGGCCCAGCTCGCCCAGCTGCGCGCCCGGCTGGCGGCGGCGCAACGGCCCTTCGTGATTGCCGGCGGCGGCGGCTGGACTCCGGCTGCAGTGGCGGCGCTGCAGCGCTTTGCCGAGCGCAACCAGCTGCCGGTGGGCGTGTCGTTCCGCAACCAGGATGTGTTCGACAATCGCCATCCGCTCTATGCCGGCGATGTCGGCATCGGCATCAATCCGAAGCTCGCGGCGCGCGTGCGCGAGTCCGACCTGGTGCTGGTGCTCGGCCCGCGGCTGGGCGAGATGACCACCTCGGGCTACACCCTGTTCGACGCCCCGGTGCCGCGCCAGCCGATCATCCATGTGCACCCGGGCGCCGAAGAGCTCGGCCGGGTCTACCAGACCGAGATGATGATCAACGCCGGCATGCCCGAGATCACCGAGGCACTGGCCGAAATCCAGGTCGACCCCTCGGCCTGGCAGTCGCGGGCCGCCGAGGCGCGGGCCGACTATGAAGCCTGGCAGGGCCGCCCCCCGGCCATGGCCTCGCTCGCGCCCGAACTCGATCTCTGGCAGGTGGTGCAGACCCTGCGTGAACTCGCGCCGGCCGATGCCGTCATCACCAATGGCGCGGGCAACTTCGCCACCTGGGCACACCGCTTCTGGCGCTATGCCCCCCTGTCGGCACGGCGCCTGGCCGATGGCCGCGCGGCTGCCCCGGACGAATCCGGCGGCGCCCAGACCCGATCCCAGCTCGCCCCCACCTCCGGGGCGATGGGCATGGGCGTGCCCGCCGCGGTGGCTGCGGCCATCGCACAGCCGGAACGCTGCGTGATCTGCTTTGCTGGCGACGGTGACTTCCTCATGACCGGTCAGGAGCTGGCCACGGCCACGCGCTACGGCGCGGGCCTGGTGGTGCTGGTCTTCGACAACGGCATGTACGGCACCATCCGCATGCACCAGGAGCGCGAGTACCCCGGCCGGGTGCTCGGCAGCGGCCTCACCAACCCCGACTTCGTCCAGTTCGCGCAGGCCTTCGGGGCGCACGGTGAGCGCGTCAGCCGCACGGCCGAGTTCGGCCCGGCGCTGGCGCGGGCGCTGGCCGTGGCTCGCGACGAGCGGCGCCCTGCCCTGCTGCACCTGCAGGTCGACCCCGACGCGATCACGCCCAACCTCACCCTGGCGCAGATCCGGCGCAACGCGGAGCAGGCCGGCCGCTGAGGGTCGTTCATCGGTCGGCGGGGGTCGACGGTCGGGCAGCCGCGCGCTGCCGGGGCAGCGCCTGCTAGCCTGACCTGATGGATCTTCCTGTCGACCTGCGCACGCTCTACCTGGTGGGCGCCGCCGCGAGCGCCATCTGCGCTGTCAGCCTGCTCGGGGCCCGTCGCACCCACGCGCCGAGCGCACCGGCGCTGATCTGGGGCGCCTGCTCCCAGCTGCTGGTCAGCCTCTCGCTGCTGATCTCGGCGCTGCCGGCAACCCAACCCGGCACCTCCCTGCAGATCCTCGCCGATGCCGGCGGTACCGCCGGTCTGGTCATGCTCTATGAATCGGTGCGGCGTCTGTGCCTGCTGCCACCGCGCCCGCATCTTGCCGTCGGCGTGGTCATCACCCTGGTCGGTCTGCACATGGCGCTGAGTGGCCTGAGCGCGCCGGTCGATGAGCTCTATCCCCAGATCGGATCGGTGATCCAGGGCGGGTTCGCGGCCCTGATGCTGCCGGTGCTGGGCCGGCGTCTGGCGGTCGATCCGCGCGGCCCCATGACCGCAGCCATCGCCCTGGCGGGGTTCCTGGTGTTCGCTCACCTGTTCCGTCTCTCGTGGGTCGGCGTGTTCAGCGGTGCGGGCCTCACCGGGCCGGGCTTCTCCGGCAGCGTGATCGAATCCCTGCTTGCAGCGCTGTGCTCGCTGTCGCCGCTGATGCATGCGCTGGTGACCATCAGCTGCGTCAACGGTCGGCTGGCTGGCGAACTGCGCCGGGCGGCCTCCACCGATGAACTCACCGGCCTGTCCACCCGGCGCGACCTGTTCACCAGCGCACGGGCCAGCCTGCTGACCCAGCGGCACCGCACCGCCCTGCTCATGATCGACATCGACTGGTTCAAGCAGGTCAACGACCGCCACGGCCACAAGGTGGGCGACCGGGTGCTCGCGCACTTTGCCGCGGTGCTGCGCGATGCCCTGCCCGGCTGCGATCTGGTGGCACGCTATGGCGGCGAGGAGTTCTGCGCACTGATCGAACGCGACAGCGAGGCCCTGGTGCACCAGGAAGCACTGGCCCTGTGCGAGCGGGTGAGGGCGCATCCCTTCCAGGCCGAGAACCTCCGGATCCCGCTCACGGTGTCGATCGGCGTGGCCCAGGGCCGCGAGGCCGCCACCATCGAGGAGCTCTTCGCGATGGCCGACCGTCGTGTGTACCTGGCCAAGGCCATGGGTCGCGACCGTGTGGTCGACCGCCGCTCGGCCAGACCAGCGCCCGGCGCCGAGCCCACCCGCAGCGATGAGCCGCGACGCGCGCATCCCGCAAGCGAGCGGCCGACGCTGGCCGAGGCAGGCCTGCCGGGCCGCGGCTGACGCGCCAACTCAACGGGCGCGCCGCGGCTTGACCTCCTGGATGGCGTCGGTGAACTCGTCCACGTCCTCGAAGCTGCGGTAGACCGACGCAAACCGCACATACGCGATCTTGTCCAGGCGCTTGAGTTCGCGCATCACGAGCTCGCCGATCCGCTCGCTGGGCACCTCGCGCAGCCCCAGCCCCAGCAGCTTGTCCTCGATGCGGTGGGTGGCGGCGTCGACCTGCTCGAGCCCCACCGGCCGCTTGCGCAGCGCCAGCTGCAGGGAGGCGCGCAGCTTGCGCCGATCGAATTCGGCGCGTGAGCCGTTCTTCTTGACCACCGCCGGCATCGTGAGCTCGATGCGCTC
>NZ_CEXFHW010000073.1:0-18078 GCF_982640115.1 Quisquiliibacterium sp.
GGATGACCGGCATGCCGGCCAGCCCCAGGCGATGCCGCCCGGTGAGATCGCGCACCAGGCCGACGCCATCGGTGTTGTCGGCGCTGATGCCCTGCGCGTCGAAAATCAGGGTGTTGGCCGCCCCGGCCGCCTGCGCGCGCGCCGAGCGACGGGTGGCGAGCGCGAAGGCCTGCTCCTTGAAGGGCAGGGTGACATTCAGACCGCGGCCGCCGCCCACGGCAAAGCCCTGCACCACGGCCTCGAAGGCATCGCGCGGCGAGAACAGCGCCTGGTAGCAGATGTCCTGCCCGGTCTGCGCGGCGAAGGCCGTGTGGATGGCGGGCGAGCGGCTGTGCGCGATCGGGTTGCCGATCACCGCGTAGTGGTCGGTCATCGGGAGGGCTCGGGGGCGACCGCCTCGGTGGCGATGCCCTCGCGGGTGAAGGTCCAGGTGCGCACGATCTGCAGGATGTCGCCCTCGCGGGCCATCTCGGGGGGGAAGCGCGGATAGGGCGAGCCGGCATAGACGATGTCGCGCACCGCCCGGTTGAGCACCTCGTGCGGCGACTTGCGGTTCAGGATGACATCGACCACGTTGCCGTGGCGGTCGATCTCCACGGTGATCACCATCGAGCCATAGAGGCGCCCGCGCGCCTGCGGCGGGTAGCGCTCGGTGCCCAGGCGTTCGATGCGCGCGGCCCAGTCGGCCACATACTGGGCGTAGGCCGCGCCCTGGGCGTTGATGCCGAAGGTGAGGCGCCGGGGCCGCTTGTTGTAGTCGGAGATCTGCTTGTCGATCTGCGCCTGCAGGCGCGAGATGGCACGCTCGACCTCGATCGGGTCGTCGCCCGCGCGCAGCGGCGAGGGCTCGGCCACGGTGCGGTCGCGCGGGGGCGCCGGATTCTCGCCGCGGGCGAGAGCCGACAGCCAGCGCTGGCGCTCCTCGAGCGCCTGGATGCGACGGCGCTGCTCGACCAGGTCCTCGGCGTCGATGACCTGCCGGTCAGCCTTGAGCGGCGAGCGCGCCCGGCCCTGCTCGTGCTCGCCGCCGGCCGACATGTCGGCCTGGGCGATGACATCGGCCTTGTCGGGGCGCTGGGCGGTGCGGGCATTGATCAGCACCACCTCGAGGCGGGAGTCCTGGGGCGCGAAGCGAAAGGGCTCGGGCGGCGCGAAACGCAGGGCGAGCAGCAGTCCATGCAGCAGCACCGAGGCCACGATGCCCAGGGTGAGCGGGTCTCGCAGCGAGACCGGCCAGCGGGAGGCAGCGAGAGCGCTCACGGCCTGCACCGGGTTCAGGATCCGCCCGGGGGCGGCGGGGACGCCATGGCAACCATGGCAGGGTCGTCCGAGGGCTGGGCCGCCCGATGGTCTGGCTGCTCCCCGGAGCCCACGCCGACGCCGTCCGGGGCGCGAGCCTCATCCGCTCCCGCAGCGAGCGACTCGGCCTGCTCGTCGGAGCCTTCGGCCGCCTCGGTTGCGGTCTCCTCGGCAAGCCAGGCCTCCTGGCCGGCCGCGGCCTCATCGGTGCCCTCGATGAGCTCGACGAAGCGCGCCGACAGGGCGAGCTCGAGCTCGTCGCGCTCCAGGATGTCGATGAGAATGCGACGTCCCGGCGCCAGCGCCGGCAGGTCGGCAAGCCGGAGCACGAAAGGCACCGGCGCAAGCCGGACCAGATCATCGCGGATGACCACCGCCTCGAGACGGCTGACCGACTCCTGGGCGAGCCAGCGCAGGCACCAGTAGCGCTCCATGCGCGACTGGATCTCGCCGTAGGCATCATGACGGGCGTCGAAGGCCGACAGGATGGCGAACAGGTCGGCATCGTTGGCGGCGTAGGGCGGCCGCTGACCGAGCGCCACCGCGATCAGCTGCCGCTGGTTGACCAGGTCGACATAGC
The DNA here is from genome assembly GCF_982640115.1 of Quisquiliibacterium sp. NCBI lineage: Bacteria > Pseudomonadati > Pseudomonadota > Betaproteobacteria > Burkholderiales > Burkholderiaceae > Quisquiliibacterium > Quisquiliibacterium sp. Next base: position 1,880 of record NZ_CEXFHW010000073.1, read on the forward strand.
GACGCAGCGGCGAGGTGGACCAGATGTACTGCGCCACCCCAAGTCCCTGGTGTGGCAGCGGATGGGTGCTCATGCGCACCCGCCCCATCTGCTGCGACCGGTACAGACCGGGTGCCCGATGCTCGGCAAGCAGGCGCCCCCACTCGCTGTTGGCCAGGATCATCATCTCGGCCACGATGCGGTCGAGCGGTGCGTCACGGCGACGCTGCACGATGCGCACCCGGCCGTCCTCGACATAGAAGCTGAAATCGGTGCGAAACCGCGCCTCGGGACGGCCGCGCACCCGGTCGCGCTCGGCACTCAGGCCCAGGGTGAGCCGCCAGAGCACCCGCAGCGCGTCGGCCATGGGGAAATGCGCCGAGGGGTCCTGCAGCGCGGCCTCGGTGACCTGGTCGTCGAGGCGATCATGGCGCAGATTGGCCACCACGCGGATGCGCTCGACGCAGGTGCGGCGCGCGACGATGCCGGTGCCCGCTGCGTCGAGATCGCAGTACAGGGAGAGCACGGCCCGCTCGCAGCCCTCGTCGAGCGAGAACGGCCGGATCGCCGACTCGGGCAGCATGGTGATCTTGTCGCCGGGCATGTACACCGTGGACATCCGCTCGCGGGCAATCTCGTCGAGCGCGTCGCCGCGCGCCCCGGCCAGCGCCGGCGCGGCGATGTGGATGCCCACGCGCAGGCCGCCCTCGGGCAACTGCTGCACCGAGAGACAGTCGTCGATCTCGGTGGTGGTGGAGTCGTCGATGGAGAAGGCCGGCGCCGGCGACAGCGGCAGATCGGCCGGCGGGTCGGCCGGCTGCAGGCCGGCCGGAAAGCCGCGCCCGGCGGGGAAGTGCTCGCGCTCGAAGAGCGCGAGGTGCAGCGCGCCGGCATCGGCAAACAGGCCCCGCTCGAGGAGCAGGCGGGCTGGCGGCAGCTTGAGCGCGGCGCAGGCCTGATCGAGCGCGCGCCATTCCAGCGACTGCTTGTCGGGGCGCACCAGCAGTCCGGTGCCGGCGGCGGCGATCGCGGGCGGCAGGCTGCCCTGGATGAGCGCCTGCGCCATGTCGGCGATGGCCGCTTCCTGGGCACGGCGGCGCTCGACCGCAGCCAGTGCCAGCCGCACCGTCTCGGCGGGCGCCGGCCGGAACCGGCCGCGGCCCTTGCGATGGAAATAGATGGGCGCGGCGGCGAGCTTGATCAGCACGCCCGCCGACTGCACCGCGCTGGGCGTGCCGCCGAAGTACTCGCCGGCGAGATCGCCGAAGCCGAACTCATCCTGCGGCGCGCACTCCCAGAGGAAGTCGACATCGATGCCGCCGGCCACCGCCTGCGCCGCCGGCATGAGGTCGGCCGCGGTCGGGCTCTCGAAGCGCAGCAGCACCTGGGCGCTCTTCACCTTGGTGCGGCGGCCGGAGACATGCTCCACCTGCAGGCTGGCGCCGGCGTCGGAGAGCACCGTGGCGGCCTTCAGGCCGCCGTCTTCCTCGAAGAGCACATGCGTCATGACCCTGCTGATTATATGCCGCTAGAATCCGCGCTCTTCGGCCTGCAGGGCCTGCCATCAGGGAGACAGCGATCATGGCCATGGATGTCATCGACTACCGGATCATCGGCGCCGAGATGCAGTTCGTCGAGGTGGAACTCGACCCAGGCGAAGCCATGGTCGGCGAGGCCGGCAGCCTGATGTACATGGAAGACGGCATCGACATGGACACCGTGTTCGGCGACGGCTCGGGCGGCGGTGGCGGCGGCCTGTTCGGCAAGCTGCTCGGCGCCGGCAAGCGCCTGCTCACCGGCGAATCGCTGTTCACCACGGTGTACGAGAACCGGGCCTCGCTCAAGCGGAAGGTGGCCTTTGCTTCGCCCTACCCCGGCAAGATCATCGCGGTCGACCTGCGCCAGGTGGGCGGCCGGCTGATCGCCCAGAAGGATTCCTTCCTGTGCGCCGCGCGCGGGGTGTCCCTGGGCATCGCCTTCCAGCAGAAGCTCTCGGCCGGCTTCTTCGGCGGCGAGGGCTTCATCATGCAGAAGCTCGAGGGCGACGGCATCGCCTTCGTGCACTCGGGGGGCACGGTGGTCAAGCGCGAGCTGGCTGCCGGCGAGACCCTGCGGGTGGACACCGGCTGTCTGGTGGCGCTGGCCGGCGGGGTGGACTTCGACATCCAGTATGTGGGCAAGGTCAAGACCGCGCTGTTCGGCGGCGAGGGCCTGTTCCTCGCGGTGCTGCGCGGGCCGGGCACGGTCTGGCTGCAGTCGCTGCCCTTCTCGCGGCTGGCCTCGCGCATCTTCGCGGCCGCGCCACAGATGGGCGGATCGCGCGAGCAGGGTTCGGTGCTCGGCGGCCTGGGCAACATCCTCGACGGCGACGACGACTGAGTTCCGGGCGGATCGAGGATGGGCGCGGCGCGGCCGGCGCCCGGCCACCGGCGGGCTTGGCGCAGCGCGCCGGCCGGCCCGGCGGGCCCCGATCCCGGAACCCGTCAGAGCATGATGCCGCCCGAGACCTCGATCACCGCGCCATTGATGTAGCTCGCGTCGTCGCTGGCCAGGAAGGCGTACACCGCGGCGATCTCCTCGGGTTTGCCCAGCCGGCCCACCGGCACCTTGTCGACCATCTTCTGCAGCACCGGCTGCGGGATGCTCTTCAGGATGGGGGTCTCGACGAAGCCGGGGCACACCGCCGCCACCCGGATGCCCTGCGGCCCCAGTTCGCGGGCCCAGGTCTTGGTGAAGCCGATCACGCCGGCCTTGGTGGCAGCATAGTTGGTCTGCCCGAAGTTGCCGTACAGGCCCACCACGGACGACGCGTTGATGATGACGCCCGCGCGCCGCTCGGTCATCACCCGCACCACCGCCTGGGTGAACTCGAACACGCCCTTGAGGTTGACGCCGATCACCTGGTCGAACTGGGCGTCGGACATCTTCACCAGACGCGCGTCCTGGGTGATGCCGGCATTGTTGAGCAGCACATCGATGCGGCCCCAGCGCGCCACCACCGCCGCCACCAGGGCATCGATCGCAACGCGGTCGGTCACATCCACCACGCCGGGCAGGATGCGCTCGCCAGCGCCCTCGTCGGCCGTCGCCAGCTCCTCGCAGGCGGCGGCCACGCGCGCCGGCGAGATGTCGGCCACCACCACCCGGGCGCCCTCGGCGAGGAAGCGCCGCGCGGTGGCCAGACCGATGCCGCCGGCCGCGCCGGTGATGATCGCCACCCGATCCTGAAGTCTCATCTGCTGTCCATTCATGCTCGTCACGCAGGAAGGGGCCGGTCGGTCGGCCCGGTGATGCCGGCAAAGCCCAGGACTTCGTCCTGGTACGCGGCGAAGTCCGACAGCCCGTGATCGCTGCCGGAGATGATCCGGTGCCGGGCACCAGGGTAGTGGGCCACCATGTCACGCCAGTCGAGCAGTTCATCGCCGGTGGCCGCCACCAGGAAGTAGCGCTCGGGCCGGGTGATCGCGTTCACCTCGAGGGCGCGCAGCTCGTCGAGATGCCGCGGCTCGAGGACCATGGAGCCGCCGCCATGCCAGAGCGGCTGCTCGCCGAGATAGGCGGCGAGCCCCGCTGCCGGCCGCACCGCCGGGTTCAGCAGGACCGCGCGGCAGCCGATGCGCTCGGCCAGCCAGGTGGCATAGAAGCCGCCCAGGGAGCTGCCGATCAGGGTATCGGCCGGGGTGAGGCTAACGAGCACACCGGCCACCGCCTCGGCCGGCGACACCGGCAGGGCCGGGCAGTCGAACTGGGTGCTGCGCCCGAGCTCGGCCATGCGACGGGTGAGCAGTTGCGCCTTGAACGACTTCGGCGAGGAACGAAAGCCGTGCAGGTAGATGACGCGGGGATCGCGGCCGCCGCCGGCGCAATCAGGTGCCATCGGCCCGCGCGAGTTCGGCCAGCAGCCTGGCATGGATGCCCCCGAAACCGCCGTTGCTCATGACCAGCACCGAGTCGCCCGGGCGGGCCTCGGCGGCGATCGCGGCAGCCAGCGCGGCGGGATCGTGTCCGATGCGGACCCGCTCGCCGAGCGGCGCCAGGGCCTCGCCGACATCCCAGTCGATGCCGCCGGCATGGCAGAAGACCAGGTCTGCCTCGCGCAGGCTCTCGGCCAGGCGCGACTTCATCGCGCCGAGCTTCATGGTGTTGGAGCGCGGCTCGAGCACCGCCAGGATGCGCTCGCCAGACGCCAGCCGGGCACGCAGGCCGGCCACGGTGGTGGCGATGGCGGTGGGGTGGTGGGCGAAATCGTCGTAGACCGCAACACCGCGCTCGCGCCCGCGCAGCTCGAGCCGCCGGCGCACCCCTTCGAAGCCGGCCACCGCCTCGATCGCGGCGGTCGCCGGCACCCCGGCATGCACCGCCGCGGCAATCGCCGCCAGGGCATTGCTGCGGCTGTGTTCGCCCGGCAGGGTGAGCTGCGCCTCGCCGAGGCACTCGCCGCGCAGGCAGACCTCGAAGCGGGAGGCCTGCGCGGTCTCGTGCACCGCGCCGAGGTGCCAGCCCTCGCGCACCCCGAAGGCCTCGCGCTCGCTCCACAGGCCGCGGGCGAGCACCCGGGCGAGCGCGGCGTCGGTGCCGTTGACGATCACCCGGCCAGAACGCGGCAGGGTTCGTACCAGGTGATGGAATTGCGTCTCGATAGCCGCAAGATCAGGGAAGATATCGGCGTGATCGAACTCCAGGTTGTTCAGCACCGCGGTTCGGGGGCGGTAGTGGACGAACTTGGAGCGCTTGTCGAAGAAGGCAGTGTCGTACTCGTCGGCCTCGACCACGAACAGCGGCGAGTCGCCGAGCCGGGCCGACACCGGGAAGTTGCGCGGCAGGCCACCGATCAGGAAGCCGGGCTGCCGGCCCTGCGCCTCGAGGATCCAGGCCAGCAGGCTGGCGGTGGTGGTCTTGCCGTGGGTGCCGGCCACGCCCAGCACCCAGCGCCCGCGCAGCACCTGCTCGGCCAGCCACTGGGGACCGGAAACATAGGCATCGCCGGCATCGAGGATGGCCTCCATGAGCGGGTTGCCGCGCGAGACCACGTTGCCGATCACGAACAGGTCGGGACGCAGCGCGCGCTGCGCCGGGTCGTAGCCCTCGATCAGCTCGATGCCCAGCGCGCGGAGCTGGTCGCTCATGGGCGGATAGACATTGGCATCGCAACCGGTGACCCGCCAGCCGGCCTGCCGCGCGATGGCGGCCAGCCCGCCCATGAAGGTGCCGCAGATGCCCAGGACATGGATGTGCATGGGAGCGGCAGTGTACCCGAGCGGCCTCGGCTACCATGCCGCCATGAACGACTCCCGGGACAGCCTTCGGGCCGAGATCGCAGCCACCGCCGCGCGCTTCATCGCCGACGGCGGGCTCGACTACGCCAGCGCGCGGCGCAAGGCCGCGGCCGAGGTCGGGGAGGGTCGGCTGCCCAGAGGCAGCCTGCCCGACCATGACGAGATCGACGCCGCGCTGCGCGAGCACCTCGAGCTCTTCGACGAACAGCACGCCGAGCGGGTGCTCGCGCTGCGCGAGACAGCGCTCGCCCTCATGGCGCAGCTCGAGGCCTTCCGGCCGCTGGTCACCGGCGCGGCCTGGAAAGGCATCGCCGCGGAACACGCCCCGCTCCACCTGCAGCTCTTCGCCGACAACCCCAAGGAGGTGAGCTACTGGCTGCTCAACCAGGGCATCGACTTCGAGGTCGACACCATGACGCACTTCCAGGGTCGCGGCGAGGCCGAGGTGCTCGGCTTCCTCTGGCGCGACACGCCGGTGATGCTGTCGCTGCACGAACCCGACGACCTGCGCGGCGCGCTGCGGCCGGGCGCCAGCGGCCCGGCACGAGGCGATCGCGCCGCGCTGGCCCGCCGCATGCGGGAAGACGCGACATGACCGGCGCGAGCGCTGCCCGCCGGGCCCTGATGGTGCTGGCTGCGCTCGGGGGCGTGGGCGGCGGCGCCTGGCTGGCCTGGCGCCGGCTCGCACCGGACGAAGCCGGCGCCGAGGCGGTGGGCCTGCTGCGCGGGCTGAGCCTGCCCGATGCCGAGGGTCAGCCCTTCGATCTCGGCCAGACCGCCGGCAGGACCCTGGTGCTGAACTTCTGGGCCACCTGGTGCCCGCCCTGCGTCGAGGAGATGCCGGAGCTTGCGGAGCTGCACACCGAGATTTCAGGCGCGCAAGGCATGGTGATCGGTATCGGCATCGATTCCCCCGTCAACATCCGCGAATTTGCGTCCAAGCGACGATTCCCCTATCCTCTTCTCGTCGGCGGCACCGGCGGCACCGAGCTTTCCAGGCGCTTTGGCAATACCAGCGGCGCCCTGCCCTTCACGGTGCTGATCGATCCCGCCGGGCAGGTGGTGCTGCGGGTGCTCGGCCGCATCCGCCTGCCGCAGCTGCGTGCCAGCGTCCTGCCCCTGCTGCGCAAACCTGCAGGCAAGTCCACTTAACTGAAGCCAAGTTCAGGCAACTCTGGACTTCAGCTCGGAATCCGGCGCATAATCCGCGTCCTGCAAGGAGCCGCCATGCTGGTCTGGGTGATCCACGGTCCGAACCTGAACATGCTCGGGGTGCGTGAGCCGGGCATTTACGGCGCCGCCACGCTTGCCGACATCAACCGGGACCTCGCCGCACAGGCGCAGGCCGCAGGCATCGGGTTCGAGGCATTCCAGTCAAACCATGAAGGCGCGCTCGTCGACCGCATCCAGCACGCCCACCAGGCCGGCGTCGACTTCATCCTGATCAATCCCGGTGCCTACACGCACACCAGCGTCGCCATCCGCGATGCGCTTGCCGCCGTGGCCGTGCCCTTCATCGAGGTTCACCTCAGCAACATCCACCGCCGCGAAGCCTTCCGGCAACACTCCTATCTGTCGGAACTCGCGGTGGGCGTGATCGCCGGGCTCGGCCCGGCAGGCTACGGCTATGCCCTGCAGCACGCCCTGCGCCACGGCGCGCGGGCCGGCTGAACTCTCTGAAAGTGCTTTCCATGGACCTGCGAAAACTCAAGACCCTGATCGACCTGGTGGCCGAGTCCGGCATCGCCGAACTCGAGATCACCGAAGGCGACGGCAAGGTACGCATCGTGAAGGGGCTGGCCCCGGGCGCCGCGCAGCCGATGATGCAGCCCATGGCGCCGGCCGTGGCCAGCGCGCCGGTGGTGGCCGCCGCCCCGGCCCCCGCCCCCGCGGCCGAGCCGGCCCCCGCGCCGGCGGCGCATCGGGTGAAGTCTCCCATGGTCGGCACCTTCTACCGTTCGGCGCAGCCGGGGGCCGAGCCGTTCGTCACCGTGGGCTCCACGGTCCGCGAGGGCGACACCCTGTGCATCATCGAAGCCATGAAGCTGCTGAACGAGATCGAGTCCGACAAGTCGGGCACGGTCAAGGCGATCCTCGTCGAGAACGGCCAGCCGGTGGAATACGGCCAGCCGCTGTTCGAGATCGAGTGATCCCGGCATGTTCGAGAAGATCCTCATCGCCAACCGGGGCGAGATCGCGCTGAGAATCCAGCGCGCCTGCCGGGAACTCGGCATCAAGACCGTGGTCGTCCACTCCGAGGCCGACACCGAAGCCAAGTATGTGAAGCTCGCCGACGAGTCGGTGTGCATCGGCCCTGCGCCGTCGCGCGACAGCTATCTGAACATCCCGGCGATCATCAGCGCCGCCGAGGTGACCGACGCCGAGGCCATCCATCCGGGCTACGGATTTCTGTCGGAGAACGCCGATTTCGCCGAACGGGTGGAAAAGAGCGGCTTCGTCTTCATCGGTCCGCGCCCGGAGTCGATCCGCACCATGGGCGACAAGGTCTCGGCCAAGGACGCCATGCGCAAGGCCGGCGTGCCGGTGGTACCTGGCTCCGAAGGTGCGCTGCCCGATGACCCGAAGGAGATCATCCGCATCGCGCGCTCCATCGGCTATCCGGTGATCATCAAGGCCGCCGGCGGCGGCGGCGGCCGGGGCATGCGGGTGGTGCACACCGAGGCCGCCCTGAACAACGCCGTCACCATGACCCGCACCGAGGCCCAGAGCGCCTTCGGCAATCCCTCGGTGTACATGGAGAAGTTCCTCGAGAACCCGCGCCACATCGAGATCCAGGTGCTGGCCGACGAGTTCCGCAACGCGGTCTATCTCGGTGAGCGGGACTGCTCCATGCAGCGCCGGCACCAGAAGATCCTCGAGGAGGCGCCCGCCCCCGGCGTTGCCCGGCGGCTGATCGACAAGATCGGGCTGCGCTGCGCGGAGGCCTGCAAGAAGATGGGCTACCGCGGCGCCGGCACCTTCGAATTCCTGTTCGAGGACGGCGAGTTCTACTTCATCGAGATGAACACCCGGGTGCAGGTGGAGCACCCGGTCACCGAACTGATCACCGGGCTCGACATCGTGCAGCAGCAGATCCGCATCGCCGCCGGCGAGCGGCTCACGCTGCGCCAGCGCGATGTGATGCTGCGTGGGCATGCGATCGAGTGCCGCATCAATGCCGAGCACCCGTTCCAGTTCACGCCCTCGCCCGGGCGCATCACCACCTGGCATCCGCCCGGTGGCCCCGGCATCCGGGTCGACTCCCATGCCTACGCGAACTACCTGGTCCCGCCGCACTACGACTCGATGATCGCGAAGGTGCTGGCCTATGGCGACACCCGCGAGCAGGCGATCCGACGCATGCAGATCGCGCTCTCCGAGATGGCGGTCGAGGGCATCCTGACCAACATCGCGCTGCACCGCGAGCTCATGGCCGATGCCAGCTTCGTGGCGGGCGGCACCTCCATCCACTACCTGGAGCGCAAGCTCGCCAAGCGCAAGGTCGCGCAGGGCGGCTGAGCGCTGCGGCCCGGCGGGCAGGCGCCGCGTTCATTCGAGACATTGATGGCCTTCTGGCGGGAACTGGTCTTCACCGTACCGGCCGGGCAGGTCGACGCCTGGTCCGATGCGCTGCTCGATGCCGGCGCGCTCTCGGTGCAGGCCGAGGATGCCGACGCCGACTCGCCCGACGAGCAGGCGATCTTCGGCGAGCCCGGCATGCCGGCGCCGCAGCCGGGGTGGCAGCGCACCCGGTTGCGGGCACTGCTGGCCGAAGGCGCGGCTGCGCAAGCACTGCTGCAGGCGGCGGCCGACGCACTCGGCGCACCGCTCCCCGCCGATCTGAGCATCGCACAGTTCGACGACCAGGACTGGGTGCGCGCCTCGCAGGCGCAGTTCGAGCCGATCCCGATCGGCGAGCGGCTGGTGATCACGCCCACCTGGCATCTCGATGCACCGCTGGCCTCCGGGGTGACCCGGCTGGTGCTCGACCCCGGCCTGGCCTTCGGGACCGGCAGCCACCCCACCACCCGGATGTGTCTGGGCTGGCTGTCGCGCGAGCTGGCGCCGGGAACGCGGGTCATCGATTACGGTTGCGGCTCGGGCATCCTGGCAATCGCCGCGGCGCTGCTCGGCGCGCAGGAGGTGGTGGCCACCGACATCGATCCGCAGGCCCTGACCAGCACGGCCGACAATGCCCTGGCCAATCAGGTCAGCGTGCAGGTGCAACCCACGTCGGCACCGCTGGCGCCAGCCGATGTGGTGCTCGCCAACATCCTGGCCAATCCGCTGAAGGTGCTGGCGCCCGCACTGGTTGCGCTCCTGCGCCCCGGCGCCACCCTGGTGCTGGCCGGACTGCTGGAGCGGCAGGTCGAGGAGGTCTCTGCCTGCTATCCCGAGGTGGACCTGCGCGTGGCCGACTGCGTCGACGGCTGGGCTTGCCTGGCCGGCCGTCGCGTCCGATGATCGGGGCGCCATGGCCCTGGCCACCACCTGCCCCCGCTGCCAGACCGGCTTTCGGGTCGTTCCCGACCAGCTGAAGATCCGGCGGGGCCTGGTGCGCTGCGGCGCCTGCCGGCATGTGTTCTCGGGGCTGGATTCGCTGCGCTATGTGAATGAGCAGACCGATCTGGCGCCCGCGTCCGGGGTATCGGCACCTGAGGCGGTCACGCGGGAGGCTTCGATGGCACCGGTCGAGGCGGTAGCGCCCCTCGAGACGCCCGGCACCCCGAGCGCTATGGCTGCGGCACAGACCCTCACCCCGCCCCGAGCCCGCCCGCCCGGCGCAGCGCTGAGTGCGGAGCGCCTCGCGGCCGCCTACGGCAGCAGCAATCCTGATATCGCCGGGGACATCGCGTCGCAGGACGCCGCCCCGGTTGGCATGCCGGCACCCGCGCGCCCATCGGATCCCGATCTCAGGGCAGCGCTCGAGAGGGCTGCCAGGGACGAAACCGCATTCGAGGAGCCCGCATTCGGCGGCCCGGCCATGAGCAAGGCCGCGCGCAGCGAGCCGGGATCCGGCGCTGCCGTGCTCGACGATGCCGTGCTCGATGCTGCTGCCCTCGGCGCTGCGGCACCCGAGGATGCGTCAACCGAGGATGCAGCGCTGGATGCGGCGGCATTCGATGATGCGGCTGGCGGCGATGACGCGATGGCCGATACCGCGCTCGAACAGGCCGCCCTGGCCGAGGCTGCCCGACGCCGGTCATCATCGGCCGGCAGCCTGGATCGCCCGACCGATCTGGTTGTGCTCGAAGGACTCGAGGAACTCGACGATCTCGAGACCCTGAGCCTGCCCGACTATCTGCTCGAGCCGGAGGTACCGGCCGAGGTGCCGGGAAGCCCGCGCCCGACTGACAGCACCACTGACAGCCCTACTGACAGCCCTGCTGACAGCCCGGCAGACACACCAGCGGACGACCGCCGCGATGATGAGGCCCCGAGCGCCCCCGGTCCGGCCGACCGTAGCCCGTCCGGGTCATCGGCGGCCAAAGGCGAGGCGACATTCGCCGGCGAGCCCGGTGGGCAGGCTGCACGCGGGGGGCAGGCCGGGCTCGGAGGCCCCACGCAACCCGGGGGGCAGGCCGGACTCGGAGAACCCACGGAACGCGGGAGGCAATCCGAACCCGGCGAGATCGCCGACCGCGGGGGTGCCACCGAGGCCGGATCAGCCGGGCACCCGGCCCCCGAAGGTCCGGCGGGGGCCAGGCTGGGCGACGCCCCCGAAGCCTGGTCAGCCGCGCTGCTGGCGCCCGACCCCTCGGCAAGGCGGGCGCGCACCGGCGATGCCGGCGGCGGCCCCGAGGCGGTTGACTTCTTCGCAACGGCGGCTCGCGCCGGCGGTTTCGCGAGCCGCCGCAGCCTGTTTTCTGCCGTGCTGTGCATGGCGCTGAGCGTCAGCCTGGCCGTTCAGCTGACCCTGGCCGGCCGCGACTGGCTGGCCTCGCGCATCCCTGCCCTGGAGCCTGCGCTGAGCGCGCTGTCCGCCCTGGTCGGCCTTCGCGTTCAGGCGCCCCGCGAGCTCGATTCGCTCACGCTGGAATCCTTCGATGTCCAGAGCGGGGCCTCGCCGGACGCCCTGGTCATGGATCTCCTCATGCGCAACCGCGCTCCTCACCCGGTGCGCTGGCCAGCCATCGAGATGAGCCTCTCCGATGCCGCCGGCGTGCTGCTGGTGCGCAAGGTGGTGCTGCCCGCCGACTACCTCGGACCGAACACGCCACCGGTGGGCGCGCCCCCCAACCAGGAAACCGCGCTGCGGCTGGCGCTGCAGGCCACCGGCTTCGCGCCGGCCGGCTTCAGCCTGAAACTCTTCTATCCCTGAACCCGGCGCGCATGGCGCGCCCCATTGGCCCCCGGAGTCCTCCTTCATGCCCCAGCAGTCCATCCTGATCAGCGGCTCGGTCGCCTACGACACCATCATGGTGTTCGACGGGCACTTCAAGGATCACATCCTGCCCGACCGCGTCCACATGCTGAATGTCGCGTTCCTCACGCCCCGCCTGAAGCGCGAGTTCGGCGGCTGTGCCGCCAACATCGCCTACACGCTGCGCGGGCTGGGCGGCGCGCCGCTCATCCTGGCCACGGTCGGACAGGACGGCCGGGAGTACCTCGAGCGGCTCGGCGCGCTGGGCATCGACATCAGCCGGGTACGCCTGCTGCCGGAGTGCTACACCGCGCAGGCCTTCATCACCACCGACATGGCCGACAATCAGATCACCGCCTTCCACCCCGGCGCGATGAGCGAGGCCCACCAGGTGAGTGCACTGGGCGCAGGCGGCGCCTTCGGCATCGTGGCGCCCAACGGCAAGGCCGCCATGCAGACCCATGCCCGGGAATTCGCGCAGGACGGCGTGCCCTTCCTCTTCGATCCGGGTCAGGGACTGCCGATGTTCGACGGCGAGGAGCTGCGCGGCCTCATCAGCCAGGCCAGCGCCGTGGCGGTCAACGACTACGAGGCCGGGATGCTGGTCGAGCGCACCGGCTGGAGCGAGGCGGAGATTGCCTCGCGGGTTCAGGCGCTGGTCGTCACCCGCGGCGCCGAGGGCTGTCAGGTATGGAGTGCGGGGCGCTGCGAGACGGTCAGGGCGGCACCCATCTCGGCTGCCCTCGACCCGACCGGCTGCGGCGATGCGTTCCGAGGCGGACTGCTGTACGGTCTGGCCCAGGGCTGGGACTGGGTGCGCGCTGCCCGACTGGGCAGCGTGATGGGTGCGATCAAGATCGAGTCGCAGGGCGCGCAGAACCACACCGTCTCGCGCGACGCGGTCGCCGAGCGTCACGCACAGGCCTACGGCGCCCGGCCCTGGTGATCCGCCCGCTGGCGGCCGTCCTGGAGCAGTGCGGCCACCAGCTCGGCCGAAGACATCGGCGTGCGGACCCGCAGCCGCTTGCTGCGGGCAGTCTGTCCTGACTGCCACTCGAAAGCCCGTGTCGGCAGGCCAAGGCAGCCAGCAAACCAGTCGATCAATGCGGCATTGGCCTTGCCGTCGACCGCGGGCGCGGACACGCGCACCTTCAGGTAGTCACCGTGGGTTTCGGCGCCCGGCGCACCGCGGGCACCCGGCTGGGCGCGAACCGCGATCAGCCACTCCCCGGGCGTTCCCTGCAGCCACGCGGGCTGCGGCCCATCGCGGCACGGCTGCCCAGGGGCACGATTCACCGCGCTAGAAGAAGCGCAGCAGCGAGGCGAGCGCCGACTCCAGCAGCATCAGCAGCGCCTGGGCTGCCACCACGAGCAGCAGCGGCGAGAGATCGACCCCGCCGATGAGCGGCACGACCCGGCGGATCGGACCGAGGAAGCCTCGGGTGAGGTGATCGACGACCGGTGCCATGGGCGCATGCGGATTCACCCATGACAGCACGGCCTGCAGAAGCACCAGGCCGATGACCAGATAGATCGTCCACTTGCCGAGCCAGAACAGCCCGACCAGGATCACGCCGCCGGGCATCGGGCCACGGGCCAGCATCAGCGTGGAATAGATGAACGACAGCCCGAGGGCCAGCAGCAACCCGGCGGCGAGGCTGGCCCAGTGGACACGGCGCGAAGCTGGCAGCACCCGCTGCAGCGGCTTGACGATCCAGTCGGTCACCGCGAGCACGAACTGCATGATCGGATTGCGAGCCGAGAGTTGCTGCCACCAGGCGATCGCCCTGAGGACGCAGGCGGTGGCCAGCAGACTGCCGGCGGTTTCCAGGAGCAACCAGAGCGCGTTCACCATAGCGGCCGGAGTGTCTCACAGATGAAAAAACCCGCGCCATCGGGTGTGATGGACGCGGGTCAGCGCGACACCGGCCCTCACAGGCCGGCGGGCGGCTCGGGTCAGGGCTTGTTGCCGGTGGGGAAAGGCCAGGCTGCGGCAGGGTTGGCGGGGGCGGAGGCCACCGCAGGCGCCGCGCCCGCAGCCGCAGGCTGCGCAGCGGGTTTCTTGCCGGCTTTCCTGGCGGGCTTCTTGGCCGCAGGCTTTTTCGCCGCAGGCTTCTTGGCCGCCGCTTTCTTGGCGGCGGGTTTCTTCGCAGCAGCCTTCTTGGCGGCAGGCTTCTTCGCCGCGGCTTTCTTGGCGGCGGGCTTCTTCGCCGCGGCTTTCTTGGCGGCGGGCTTCTTCGCCGCGGGCTTCTTCGCCGCGGGCTTCTTGGCAGCAACGGGCTTCTTCGCCGCGGGCTTCTTGGCGGCGGCCGGCTTCTTCGCCGCAGGCTTCTTGGCGGCGGCCGGCTTCTTGGCGGCCGCCTTTTTCGCGGCGGGTTTCTTGGCGGCAGGCTTCTTCGCAGCTGCTTTGGTGGCGGTTGCCATGGGGAGAACTCCTCAGGTTGATGATGCCAACACGGAAACCCGTGACCGGGCGCCCCCGGCGCCAACAGGGCACGAGCCATTCATCGGCGCAAGAACCGCCGGGCATCCACCCCGGGCTCCTGCGCTAATGAATTCGGTACGGTGTGGGCGGCCGCAGGGCCACCGCATCACCGCTGGGATTCCAGACCGCCGCCCTGCCCGACGAGGCCAGTGGGCATCGTCCTGATTCAGGCAGCGGTCTGTCATCCGCTTAGTTCAATCCCTGAGCCGCGACCCCCAAGGCCGCTGCTTCAATCCCAGCTGAGCGCGCCACCGGTCTGGTACTCGGTGACGCGGGTCTCGAAGAAATTCTTTTCCTTCTTCAGATCGATCATCTCGCTCATCCAGGGGAAGGGGTTGTCCTCCTGGGGGAACATCGGATCGAGACCGATCTGCTGCGCACGACGATTGGCGATGAAGCGCAGATAGGCCTTGAACATGGACGCGTTCAGACCGAGCACACCACGCGGCATGGTGTCTTCGGCATAGGCGTACTCGAGTTCGACCGCTTGCAGGAACAGCTCGCGGATCTCGGCGCGGAACTGCGGCGTCCAGAGATGCGGATTTTCGAGCTTGATGGTGTTGATCAGATCGATGCCGAAGTTGCAGTGCATCGACTCGTCACGAAGGATGTACTGGTACTGCTCGGCGGCGCCGGTCATCTTGTTCTGACGACCCAGGGCGAGGATCTGCACGAAGCCCACATAGAAGAACAGGCCTTCCATGAGGCAGGCGAACACGATCAGCGACTTGAGCAGCTTCTGATCGTTCTCGGGCGTGCCGGTGACGAAATCCGGGTTGGTGAGGGTATCGATGAACGGGATGAGGAACTCGTCCTTGTCCCGGATGGACTTGACCTCGTGGTAGGCATTGAAGACCTCGCCCTCATCGAGCCCGAGCGACTCGACAATGTACTGGTAGGCGTGGGTGTGGATCGCTTCCTCGAAGGCCTGGCGCAGCAGGAACTGGCGGCACTCGGGAGCGGTGATGTGACGATAGGTGCCGAGAACGATGTTGTTGGCGGCCAGGGAATCAGCCGTGACGAAGAAGCCGAGATTGCGGCGCACCAGCCGGCGTTCATCTTCGGTGAGACCGTTGGGATCCTTCCAGAGCGCGATGTCGCGACTCATGCTCACTTCCTGCGGCATCCAGTGATTGGCGCAGGTGGCGAGGTACTTGTCCCAGGCCCATTTGTACTTGAAGGGCACCAGCTGATTGACATCGGACGCGCCGTTGATGATGCGCTTGTCCTCGACCCGGACGCGGCGGTTCGTGTTGACCTCGGACTGGGTCGATGCGACAGGAGCGGCGGGGACTTCAGCGGCGCGGGGAGCGAAGGCGGCGGCAGCGATCGCACTGGCGGCCATCGGCGCGGGCATGGCCGGGCGGGCCGGCTTGATGGAGGGAGAATCTTCCCAGGAAAGCATTTAAGGTCTCGCTTCAAATCTGGCTGCTAAGCCGTTGTCTTGCCGCGAGATTCCGCCGTTATTCACAGACGGAATCTTATGACGGCTGTGGATGCCCCGCAACGATTTCGTCACGGTGTCTTGACATTGGCCTGGGGTTTGTCGGGGTCCGAACAACAGTTCGCCCGGATCCCGAGACAGCGGATACCTGATCCGCTGCCGTTCACTGGCACGCCTCGCAGGTGGGATCGTCGATCGCGCAGAACTTCGGCGCCTCTTCGGCCACCGGTGCCGAGGCCGATGCACCGTAGCTGAAGCCCCCGGCATGACCATCGGCCGACACCGCATTGAGCTGGCCGATGCGATCGGAGGTGGACTTCTCGGCACTGGTGGCGCCCAGGGTACGCAGGTAGTAGGTGGTCTTGAGCCCGCGCAGCCAGGCCAGCGAGTAGGTGTCATGCAGACGCTTGCCCGAGGCGCCCGCCATGTAGATGTTGAGCGACTGGGCCTGGTCGATCCACTTCTGCCGGCGCGCAGCCGCTTCGACCAGCCAGGACGGGTCGATCTCGAAGGCGGTGGCATAGATGGCGCGCAGTTCGGCCGGGATGCGGTCGATGCGTGCGAGCGAGCCGTCATAGAACTTCAGGTCGGCAATCATGACCTCGTCCCACAGCCCGAGACGCTTGAGGTCGCGGACCAGATAGTCATTGA
>NZ_CEXFHW010000074.1:0-17917 GCF_982640115.1 Quisquiliibacterium sp.
CTCAATGGTGCCTCATCTGCTCCAGGGTAGGCTGGGCGTTGCCGCTTCCAAAGCAGGCTGGATAGCGGGTGGCCGATCGACCATTCGATTCCGGGCTGCAGGCCAGTCCCCAACCTGCACTCACCGCCCGGAAACCCGCATGAATCCTAGACCTCGCCTGTTGTTGGTCAACAGGCTGGCAGAGAACGGAGAGAGGAAACGGGCTCCTGGCGGGCCTTCCGGGGCCTCGTCAGGCGGGTCGTAGTCAACAGGCAAACCCGCGTGTCCGTCGGGGAACAGGCGAAAAAATGGGCCCAGAGATGACTCTGGGCCCTTGGTACTGGTGGAGCCGGCGGGAATCGAACCCGCGTCCGCAAGTCCTCTACGGTCAGTTCTACATGCGTAGTCGGTCTACTTGGGTCTCGGTGCGCGGCGGGCCGATCGACAGGCTTCCGCGCACCCAGTCACCTTGGGTTTCGCAACCGGGCAAAGTGACCCTGCCCGGCCGCTATCCGACTGAAGTTACACCGCAGCCTTTCCGGTTGCCCGGTCAGGCCCAGCCCGTCGGCTGACTGTTGCGGCGCTCGCGGGGTTTAAGCCGCGAGAGCGAAACGCTCGTCGTTGGCGTTTACTAGTGTGCCAATGGATTTACGAGGAAAAGGCGCCTCGGCATGCCCTGAGCCGCTTCGCTACCCACGTCGAAACCAGGTCGGCCCCGGTGTTCGTGTCGCGATGGTGCTGCGCGCTGCCGCGGCGGACGAGGCCCCGGCACCATCAAAGTATAGCCGGCCTCCCGGATTTCAAGACCGACCGCGGTGGCCGCTGGTCGGCCCGCGCTCAGGCAGGGCGCCTGGCGACATGGACTATGCTTGCCACAGGGCCGGCGGCTGCCGGCGAACTCACGGACCCCGATCATGAGCGCAGACCATACCCACCCGCCCACCGACTGGAAGCACGACGGCGTACGGGTCATCCCCGGCAACCAGCTCGATGGCAACACCGCGCAGACCCCAGGCATGGACCGCAAGGCCGCCATCAATTTCGCGCGCGTGGGCGCGCAGAAGCTCTGGGCCGGCACCGTGCACATCCACCCCGATGCCAAGACCGGTGCCCACCATCATGGCCCGCTCGAGAGCGTGATCTACATCGTCAAGGGCAAGGCCCGCATGCGCTGGGGCGATCAGCTGCAGTTCGTGGCCGAGGCCGGCCCGGGCGACTTCATCTATGTGCCGCCCTATGTGCCGCACCAGGAGATCAACGCCAGCCCTACCGAGGTGCTCGAGTGCGTGCTCTGCCGCAGCGACGGCCAGGCCGTGGCCGTCAACCTCGACATCGTGCCGGTGGAAAAACCCGAGACCGTGCTCTGGGTGGACCCCACCCATCCCAAGGGCGGGGTCTGACGCATGCCGACGCATGCCAGGGCATGCGTCGGCCGCTCGCCGATCACTTCATCGGCGAGTAGGCGGTGGGCTGCAGGATCGAATTGCTGAAGTGGGTGATCAGCGGGCCGTTCTTCTCGGTCTCGGCGCGCGCGGAAAGCCAGTTGGGATCGGTGGCGAAGGCAGCCCACTTCTGCTCCCGCTCGGCGAGGCTCTCCCAGGCCAGCAGGTAGGTGAGCACATTGTTGTTCTCGCCGATCACCGTGGTCCAGAAGGCCACCGGCCGGATGCCGTGCTTCTCCCACAGCTTCATGGTGATGGTTTCGAAGCGCTTGTTCAGATCGGGCAGGCGGCCGGGCACGCAGTGGTAGATGCGCAGTTCATGGATCACGAAGGTCTCCTTGGGGGGCGTTGACTGAGCGGGCCAGTATAGGCACCCGCGCGGGCGGGTCCCCCGCCTTCCTGCCGTGCGATTCCGGAATCGGCGAGCTGCCCCGGGGAGCGGTATCTGCGCTCCCGCTCAGCGGATGACACCGACCTCGCGCAGCATCGCGCCCAGGCGCGTCGATTCGCTGTCCACATAGCGGCCGAATTCATCGCCAGTGAGCAGGAATGCGCCCCAGTCGTTGCGCCGCAGGGTCTCTTTCCAGCTCGGGTGCTCGGTGGCCTTGACCACGGCGTCGATCAGCGCCTTGCGCTGTTCGGCGCTGATACCGGGAGCGCCATAGACCCCGCGCCAGTTGTAGATCTCCACATTCACGCCCTGTTCGATCAGCGTGGGCAGCTTGCGCAGCTTGAAGCTCGAGGAGATGCCCAGCGCTCGCATGCGCCCGGCCTCCACATCGGCCGCGAACTCCGAGAGCCCCGCGATGCCCACCGTGACATGGCCGCCAAGGATCGCGGCCTTGGCCTCGCCCCCTCCGGCGAATGCCACATAGTTCACCTTCTGCGGCTCGACCCCCGCCTCCTTGGCGATCAGCCCGCACAGGATGTGATCCACCGAGCCGCGCGAGCCGCCGCCCCAGGACACCGAGCCAGGGTTGGCCTTGAGCTTGTCCGTGAGGTCCTTGAGGGTCTGGACGGGTGAACCTGCCGGCACCACCAGCACGAGGGTGTCGGCGAAGAGGCGCGCGATCGGGGTGGCGTTCTTCAGGGTGATCGGCGGCCTGCCGGTCTCGATGGCGCCGACCATGACCGCGCCGGTGACCAGCAGGGCCGAGGGGTTGCCGCGCTCGGTGTTCACGAACTGGGCCAGGCCGACCGTGCCGCCGGCACCGCCGCGGTTCTCGAACACCGCCGAGCGTGCCGTGCCGGCTGCGATCATGGAGGCCGCCAGCGATCGACCGGTCTGATCGAAGCCACCTCCCGGGTTGGCCCCGATCATCACCTTGAGGGTGTCGATCTGTGCGGAGGCTGCGAGCGGCCAGGCCGCACCCACTGCGGCTCCAAGGCCCAGCCCCAGCCCGAGCCGCAGCGATTTGCGCCGAGCCGGCGCCCGGGAGCGGACCGGGCCGGTGGCCTGCACGGATCCGAGCGCCGATTCACCGTTCGTCGAGTCGGCCAGGCTGACGGTGTGATGCTTCAGGCGTGGCGTGGGGCAGGGCATGGTCGATCTCCGTCTTTCCGGGCGCCCCCGTCGGAGGCATCGGTACAGGTCAGGGCAGCAGCAGGCCGAGCAGTTCGCGCGGGGCCTGCACCAGGTGATCGGCACCCCAGGCTGGCGGCGGCGGCTCGTCGCCGCAGTAGCCGTAGGCTGCCGCCACGGTGCGCATGCCGGCGGCCTTGCCGGCCTGCACATCCCGGTGATCATCGCCCACATAGACGCACAGGGTCGGATCCACACGGGCCAGCCGTGCCACATGCAGCAGCGGCTCCGGGTGAGGCTTGGCATGCGGCGTGGTATCGCCACCGACCGCACCGACGCAGCGATGCAGCAGCCCGAGCTCGGCGAGGATCGGTCGGACATAGCGTTCGACCTTGTTGCTCACCACGCCCCAGGCGATGCCGCGTTGCTCCAGCCCGGCGAGCAGATCGGCCATGCCCTCGAAGAGGCAGGTGTGCACGCACATGGCGGCTTCATAGCGGGAGAGGAAATCCAGCCGCAGGGCCTCGTAGCCCTCATCCTGCGGGCCGACGCCAAGGCCTCGGCCGATCAGACCGCGTGCGCCCATCGAGGCGAAAGGCCGCAGCAGCGAAAGCGGCATCGGCGCCAGGCCGCGTTCCAGCCGCATCGCGTTCACCGGCGCGGCGAGGTCTGCTGCCGTGTCGGCCAGGGTGCCATCGAGGTCGAAGAAGACCGCCGTGGGCGTGAACGCCAGCGCTTCGCCGCGCGCGGCCGGGTGGTCGGCGGACACGCCCTCAGCCCGCGGCATGCGGCTTGCGGAAGGCCGCCAGGTAGTTCACCGAGACATCGTTGGATACCAGCCGGTAGCGTCGAGTGATCGGGTTGTAGGTCAGCCCGATCATCTCGACCAGCTCCAGCCCCGCCGCACGCGCGAAGCCCGCCAGCTCGGCGGGGCGCAGGAACTTGCCGTACTCGTGGGTGCCCTTGGGCAGCAGCCCCAGCACATATTCGGCGCCAACGATCGCGAACAGGAAGGCCTTGGGATTGCGGCTGATCGTCGAGGTGAACACCCAGCCACCGGGCCGTACCAGCGTCGCGCAGGCCCGCACCGTGGAGGCGGGGTCGGGCACATGCTCGAGCATCTCCATGCAGGTGACCACATCGAAGGCGCCGGGCTGTTCGGCGGCGAGGTCTTCGGCGGCCACCCGGCGATAGCTCACCGGCACGCCGCTTTCCAGGCCATGCAGTTCGGCCACCCGCAGCGGCTTGTCTGCGAGGTCGATGCCGGTGACGCGGGCACCGCGTGCCGCCATCGACTCGGCCAGGATACCGCCGCCGCAACCCACATCGACTGCGGTGCTGCCGGCAAGCCCTGCCAGTCGGTCGATCCAGTCGAGCCGCAGGGGGTTGATCTCGTGCAGCGGGCGGAACTCGGAGCCGGGGTCCCACCAGCGCGCGGCCAGTGCCTGGAACTTGGCGAGTTCGGCCGGATCGGCGTTCAGCGCGGACGGGTGAGGTGCAGAGGTTTCGGTCATGCTCCGGATTCTATCGGGAGCCACCGGTCATGCCGGTCGGTGCCATGAAAAAGCCCCGCCGAAGCGGGGCTTTTGCAGGAGGCAGACCCGATTACTTCTTGGGACGGGTGCCAACCACCTCGATTTCCACGCGACGATTCTTGGCGCGGCCCTCGGTGGTCTTGTTGTCGGCGGTGGGCTGCTTCTCGCCCTTGCCTTCGGTGTAGACCCGGTTGGCTTCGACGCCCTTGCTCACCAGGTAGGCCTTGACGGACTCGGCACGCTTGACCGACAGCTTCTGGTTGTAGGCATCGGTGCCCACGGCATCGGTGTGACCCACGGCGATGATCACCTCGAGGGTGATGGCCTTCAGCTTGCCGCTGAGGTCATCGAGCTTGGCCTTGCCCTCGGGCTTGAGGACCGACTTGTCGAAGTCGAAGAAGGCGTCAGCGGCGAAGGTGACTTTCTCGCTGGTGGGCGCAGCCGGGGCGGGCGCGGGACGCGGCGCCGGAGCGGGGGCGGGGGCCGGCGGGGTCACCTGGCGGGGAGCCGGGGCCGGAGCCGCGACCGGCGGGGGCGCCATCGGGCTGGGGGCGGGAGCCGGCGCAGCCTTGGGCAGCAGGTCGTCATCGCAGCCGGCGATGGCGTTCGCGGGGGTGAAATAACCGGTGCGCCAGCACAGGCCGGTGGCGTTCTTGACGACCGATGCGTCGGGGCTCAGCACATAGCCGCTGTTCTGCGGGTTGGCCTTCTGCGCGTGGGCGGCGGTGGACGCCATGAGTGCTGCGGCAACCAGGGCAGCGATTTGGACCGGTTTGTTCATGTTTCTCCTCTCGGTAGGTTCCGTGACAGGGCGCCAGCGGCAGAAATCAGCTGCCAGGGTGGCACACACCGGCCGGCAAGGTATCGACCACGCGATTGTGCCACAGCCGTCCCCGGGCTCGCATTTCGGCAAGCCGTTGTTGAGCACGCGCAGACTGGAGTTGTCGCGCTCGGACAACAGCCTGGCCGTCGATCCAGACATCGGTCACCTGTTCGCGCCCGGCCGCGTGGATCAGATGGGCGACCGGGTCGAAGACCGGTTGCGAGAGCGGATCGGCGAGATCGATCGCAACGAGATCGGCCTGCTTGCCCGGCTCGATGCTGCCGATTCGCGCACCCAGACCGAGCGCGCGTGCGCCGCCGAGCGTCATGGCGTGCAGGGTCTGGTGGGCCGACCAGGCGGTGGCGTCGCCGCTGCTGCCCTTGGCGAGCAGGGAGGCGGTCCGCGCTTCGGATAGCAGGTCGAGCCGGTTGTTGCTGGCCGCGCCGTCGGTGCCCACGCCGATGTTCACGCCGGCGGCGATCAGCCGGGTGGTGGGCGCGATGCCGCTGGCGAGCTTGAGATTGCTGTGCGGGCAGTGCGCGACGCTGGCCCCGTGCCGCGCGAGCAGGTTGATGTCGGTCTCGTCGAGGTGCACCGCGTGGATCGCGATGAACTCCGGCCCGA
The DNA here is from genome assembly GCF_982640115.1 of Quisquiliibacterium sp. Taxonomy (NCBI): domain Bacteria; kingdom Pseudomonadati; phylum Pseudomonadota; class Betaproteobacteria; order Burkholderiales; family Burkholderiaceae; genus Quisquiliibacterium; species Quisquiliibacterium sp. Next base: position 5,926 of record NZ_CEXFHW010000074.1, read on the forward strand.
GCAGGCCCAGGTCGGCCAGCCGCTGCAGCGGCCGGCGCCGATGCTCGGCGAGGCTGTCGGTGATCTCGCTGGCGGTCTCGTGCACGTGACACTGGATGGGCAGCCCGAGCTCGGCGGCCAGGCTCGCCACCCGGCGCAGGCTGTCATCGGACACCGTGTAGGGGGCGTGCGGCGAGAGCGTGAAGCACAGCCGGGATTCGTCGCGCAGGCGGTCGCGCATCTCGAGCCCCTTGCGGATGTAGTCCGCCGGGCCGCTGCCATAGGAAGACGGAAATTCGACCACGATGATGCCCACCGCGGCGCGCATGCCCATGTCGGCCGCCGCGGTGGCGACTTCCTCGGGGTGGAAGTACATGTCGTTGAAGCAGGTGATGCCGCCCATCAGCATCTCGGCGCAGGCCAGCACCGTGCCGTCGGCGACGAACTCGGGCCCGAGCAGCTTCGCCTCGAGCGGCCAGATGCGCTCGCGCAGCCAGGCCTGCAGCGGCATGTCATCGCCCGCGCCGCGCAGCAGGCTCATCGGCGCGTGGGTGTGCAGGTTGACGAAGCCGGGCACCAGCAGGTGGCCGGGCAGCTCGGTGACCGTGGCCTGGGGCCAGGTCTGGCGCGCCTGCGCCGCCGGCGCCAGGCCAACGATCCGGTCGCGTTCGAGCGCCACGGCGTAGCCGCTCAGGACCGCGCCTTCAGGCACCACGGGCGCAACCCACCTCGGGATGATCAGTTCCATGGGTGGGAGTAAAGCACAGCTGTCCGGCGTTCGGCGGGGTTCCGGGCCCTAATAGGTTACAATTCAAGGCTTTACCGCAATTCTCCCACCGGCCTGTCGCGCGGTTCGCGCCGTCCTGGCGCGCGCTGCGGCCTGCCTTGCACCCGCCGAGCATGGACACCTTCGCCAAGGAAACCCTCCCGATCAGCCTCGAAGAGGAGATGCGCCGCTCCTACCTCGACTACGCCATGAGCGTGATCGTGGGGCGGGCGCTGCCCGATGTGCGCGACGGCCTCAAGCCGGTGCACCGGCGGGTGCTGTTCGCCATGCACGAGTCGAACAACGTGTGGAACCGGTCGTACGTCAAGTGCGCCCGCGTGGTCGGCGAGGTGATGGGCAAGTTCCACCCGCACGGCGACAGCGCCATCTACGACACGCTGGTGCGCATGGCGCAGGACTTCTCGTTGCGCTACCCGCTGGTCGACGGCCAGGGCAACTTCGGGTCGGTCGACGGCGACAACGCCGCGGCCATGCGCTACACCGAGTGCCGCCTGGACCGGATCGCCGCCGAGATGCTGGCTGACATCGACAAGGAGACCGTCGATTTCACGCCCAACTACGACGGCAAGGAGAACGAGCCCACTGTCCTGCCGGCGCGCCTGCCCAACCTGCTGATCAACGGCTCGGCCGGCATCGCGGTGGGCATGGCCACCAACATCCCGCCGCACAACCTGAGCGAGGTGATCGACGCCTGCCTGCTGCTGCTGCGCCGCCCGCAGGCCGACATCGATGAGCTGATCGAGCTGGTGCCCGCGCCCGACTTCCCCACGGCCGGCATCATCCACGGCGTGTCGGGCGTGCGCGAGGGCTACCGCACCGGCCGCGGGCGCGTGGTGATGCGCGCCCGCACGCACTTCGAGGACACCGATCGCGCCGGTCGCCAGGCGATCATCGTCGACGAGCTGCCCTACCAGGTGAACAAGCGGCTGCTGCTCGAGCGCATCGCCGAGCTGGTCAACGAGAAGAAGCTCGAGGGCATCAGCGACATCCGCGACGAATCGGACAAGTCGGGCATGCGGGTGGTGATCGAGCTCAAGCGGGGCGAGATTCCCGAGATCGTCCTGAACAACCTCTACAAGAACACCCAGCTGCAGGACACCTTCGGCATCAACATGGTGGCGCTGGTCGATGGCCAGCCGCGTCTGCTCAACCTGAAGCAGATGCTCGAGTACTTCCTGCTGCACCGGCGCGAGGTGATCACCCGCCGCACGGTGTTCGAGCTGCGCCGTGCCCGCGAACGCGGCCATGTGCTGGAGGGCCTCGCGGTGGCGATCGCCAATGTCGACGAGATGATCGAGCTGATCAAGGCCTCGCCGACCCCGCCGATCGCCCGCGAGCGGCTGATGCAGCGTACCTGGCGCGCCGGGGTGGCCCGCGAGATGCTGGCCCGCGCCGGCTCCGACCCCACCGCCTATCGCCCCGACGGACTCGAGCCCGGCGTGGGTCTGCTGCCGCAGCCTGACGGCGAGAACCCCGCCGATGCGCAGTACCGTCTCTCGGAGACCCAGGCCCAGGAGATCCTGCAGATGCGCCTGCAGCGCCTGACCGGGCTGGAGCAGGACAAGATCGTGCAGGAGTATCGCGAGGTGATCGACACCATCACCGATCTGCTCGACATCCTCGCGCGGCCCGAGCGGGTGAGTCAGATCATCGAGCAGGAGCTGGGCTCGATCCGCGCCGAATTCGGCGACGCCCGCCGCTCGGTCATCGAGCACAACGCCACCGACCTCGAGACCGAGGACCTGATCGCGCCCCAGGACATGGTGGTCACGCTTTCGCACGGCGGCTACATCAAGAGCCAGCCGGTGTCGGAATACCGCGCGCAGAAGCGCGGCGGGCGCGGTCGCCAGGCGGCGTCCACCAAGGAAGAGGACTGGATCGACCAGCTCTTCATCGCCAACACCCACGCCCACATCCTGTGCTTCTCCGATCGCGGCCGGGTCTACTGGCTGAAGGTCTGGGAGGTGCCCCAGGGAGCACGTCAGTCGCGTGGCCGGCCGATCGTCAACCTGTTCCCGCTCGCCGACGGCGAGAAGATCACCGTGGTGCTGCCGGTGCGCAGCTTCGATGACGAGCGCTATGTGTTCATGGCCACCAGCCTGGGCACGGTCAAGAAGACCGCGCTGGCCGATTTCTCGCGGCCGATGAAGCGCGGCATCATCGCGGTCGACCTCGACGAGGGCGATTTCCTCATTGGCGCGGCGCTCACCGACGGCCGCCACGACGTGATGCTCTTCTCCGATGCCGGCAAGGCGGTGCGCTTCGACGAGAACGATGTCCGGCCGATGGGCCGCGCCGCCCGTGGCGTGCGCGGCATGCAGCTCGATGAGAGCCAGCGGGTGATCTCCATGCTCGTGGCCGGCAGCCAGACCCAGTCGGTGCTCACCGCCACCGAGAACGGCTTCGGCAAGCGCACCCCGATCGGCGACTTCACCCGCCACCTGCGTGGCACCAAGGGGATGATCGCCATCCAGACCACCGAGCGCAACGGCGCGGTGGTGGCGGCGGTGCTGGTCGAGCCGCGCGACGAGATCATCCTCATCACCTCCGGTGGCGTGCTGGTGCGCACCCGGGTGGCCGAGATCCGCGAGATGGGCCGTGCCACCCAGGGCGTCACCCTCATCGCCATCGACGAGGGCACCCGGCTGTCCGGGGTGCAGCGCGTGGTCGAGGGCGATGGCGACGAAGATCCGGCCGACGTCGGCGAGGCTGCGCCGCCCGCGGCCGGCGCTGCGCCCGGGGCCGATTCCCCGGCCGATTGACCCCGGCGGCCGGTCAGCGCCGGCCGTCGATTGCTACCATCCAGGCCATGTCTGACGCGCCCTCCGATCTGCCCCCCGACCGCCAGCTTGCCGAGCTGCGCGTGCGCATCGACGAGGTCGATGCGCAACTGCTCGAACTGCTCAACCGCCGTGCCCGCCTGGCCATGGCGGTGGGCGAGGTCAAGAAGCTCACCGATGCGCCGGTCTACCGGCCCGAGCGAGAGGCCCAGGTGGTGGCGCGGCTGCGCGAGCGCAACCCGGGCCCGCTCGGCGGCGATGCCATCGAGGCCATCCAGCGCGAGGTGATGTCGGCGTGCCGCGAGCTCGAGCGCCGCATGCGGGTGGCCTTCCTGGGGCCGGCTGGCACCTACAGCGAGCAGGCGCTGGTGCGCCAGTTCGGCCACGGCGTCGAGCCGGTGGCCTGTCCGAGCATCGACGAGGTGTTCCGCGTGACCGAGGCCCAGGGCACCGATTTCGGCATCGTGCCGGTCGAGAACTCCTCCGAGGGGGCGGTCAACCGCTCGCTCGACCTGTTGCTGCACACGCCGCTGCGCATCTGCGGCGAGGTCACGCTGCCCATCCACCACAGCCTGCTCACCGTTTCGGGCACGCTGCAGGACATCACCCGGGTCTGCGCCCACCCGCAGGCGCTGGCGCAGTGCCAGGGCTGGCTCGATCGGCACGCCCCGGGGCTGACCCGCGTGCCGGTCTCGTCCAACGCCGAGGGCGCGCGGCTGGCCGGTGCCGAGCAGGGCACGGCAGCCATCGCCGCGGAGTCGGCCGGCGCCCGCTACGGACTCACGCCGGTGGCCCGCGGCATCCAGGATGACCCGCACAACCGCACCCGCTTCCTGGTGATCGGCCGGCATGAGTGCTCGCCCAGTGGCGCCGACCAGACCACGCTGATCCTGTCGGTGCCCGATCGGGCCGGGGCAGTGCATGCGCTCATCGAGCCGTTGGCCCGGCACGGGGTCTCGATGAAGCGCTTCGAGTCGCGCCCCGCCCGCCAGGGCAACTGGGAATACTTCTTCTACCTCGATCTCATCGGCCACGAGCAGGATGCGCAGGTGGCGCCGGCGCTGGCCGAACTGCGCCGCAACGCCGCCTTCTTCAAGCTCGCCGGTTCCTATCCCAGGGCCTCCTCATGACGCTGCACGCCCCCGACCACGTCCGCCGCATCGCCCCCTACCAGGCCGGCAAGCCGATCTCCGAGCTCGCGCGCGAGTACGGTCTGTCGGAAGCCGGCATCGTCAAGCTCGCCTCCAACGAGAACCCGCTGGGCATGCCCGAGTCGGCGCGTCAGGCCATGATGGCGGCGGTGGCCGATCTCGGCCGCTACCCCGACGCCAACGGCTTCGAGCTCAAGGCGGCGCTGTCGGCGCGCTATGGCGTGCCGGCCGACTGGATCACCCTGGGCAACGGTTCCAACGACATCCTGGAACTGGCCGCCCACGCGCTGGTGCAGGCCGGCGAATCGATCGTTTACGCCCAGCACTCCTTCGCGGTCTACGCCCTGGCCACCCAGGAGGTGGGCGCCCGCGCGATCGTCGTGCCGGCACGCAATCTCGGCCACGACCTGCCCGCGATGGCCGCGGCGGTGGCGCCCGACACCCGCCTGGTGTTCATCGCCAACCCGAACAATCCCACCGGCACCTTCGTGCCGGCGGCCGACATCGAGGCTTTCCTGGCTCGGGTGCCGGCCTCGGTGGTGGTGGTGCTCGACGAGGCCTACAACGAGTACCTGCGGCCCGAAGACCGCTTCGACTCCGCCGCCTGGGTGCGTCGCCATCCCAACCTGCTGATCTCGCGAACCTTCTCCAAGGCCTATGGTCTGGCCGGCCTGCGCGTGGGCTTCGGCATCGCCCAGCCCGAACTCACCGATCTGCTCAACCGGGTGCGTCAGCCCTTCAATGTGAACTCGCTCGCGCAGGCCGCGGCGGTGGCCGCGCTCTCCGACGAGGCGTTCCTGCAGCGCAGCTACGAGATCAACCGCCAGGGGCTCGATCGGCTTCAGTCTGCGTTCACCGAGATGGGTCTCAGCCATGTGCCGTCCTACGGCAACTTCGTGCTGGTCAAGGTGGGCGATGCCGCGGGCGTCTACGAGCGGCTGCTGCGCGCCGGCGTGATCGTGCGCCCGGTGGCCGGCTATGGTCTGCCCGAGTGGCTGCGGGTGTCGGTGGGTCTGCCCGCCGAGAACGAGGCCTTCCTCACCGCGCTGCGCGGCGCGCTGGCCTGAGCGCCGCCATGGCTGCGGCGCGCGAGCCCGCCTTCCGGCGGGTAGCCCTGCTCGGGGTGGGCCTGATCGGTGGCTCGGTAGCGGCGGCGGCCCGGGCCTCGGGCTGCGCGGACCATGTCGCCGGTCATGCCACGGGCGACGATGCCGCCCAGGCGCTTGCCCTGGGCCTGATCGACAGCGCATGCGCCAGCGTGGCCGAGGCGGTGCGCGGCGCCGACCTGGTGGTGCTGGCCGCCCCGGTGCCGGCGCTGCCGGGCCTGTTCCAGGCGCTGGCGCCGCACCTCGATACCGCGGCGCTGATCACCGATTGCGCCAGCACCAAGACCTCCACCGTGGCCGCGGCACGCGAGGCGCTCGGCCCGGCCTTTTCGCGATTCGTGCCGGCGCACCCGATCGCCGGTTCCGAGCGGCATGGCCCCGCGGCGGCGCGCGCCGACCTGTTCCAGCGCGCGGTGGCGGTGGTGTGTCCGCATGCCGGCAACAGTGCGGCGGCGGTGGCCTCGATCAGCGGATTCTGGCGCGCCATAGGCGCGCGCGTGGTCGAACTCGATCCCGCGCGCCATGACCGGGTGTTCGCCGAGGTCTCGCACTGGCCGCATGCCCTGGTGTTCGCGCTGTGCGCGGCGATCGCGCGGGGCGAGTGTCCGGATGATGCGTTGCGCATGGCGGGCGCCGGCCTGCGTGACACCACCCGCATCGGCGCCTCGTCGCCGGCGCTGTGGGCCGACATCCTGCTCGACAACCGCGAGCCGGTGCTGCGCAGTGCCGCAGCCTTCCAGACCGAACTCGAGGCGCTGCTGGCTGATCTCAGGGACGGGAATCGTGACGCGCTGATCGCGCGTTTCGACGCGGCGAGCGCCTGGCGTCGCGCGCTCGGCTAGGCGAGCGGCCTCAGGCTGCAAGCCCGATCAGGATCTGCCGCCGCCGATGATCCGCAGGTGGTAGGCGCGCAGTTCGCTCAGCTCGGCCACCACCCCGAATGAGAAGCCCTGGCGGCTGCCGCGGGTGTCGATCAGCAGCGTGTCGAAGTAGCGATGCAGGGCGCGAGGATCGTCCCAGAGCGCCGCAATGTGGTTCAGGATGCGCGGAAACGCGCGGCGCAGCTCCGGCAGTCGCATCTCGTGCGGCAGGGCCTGCAGCAATCCGACCGCGTGATCGCTCAGGATGGCCGGCAGACGCGAGCGGATGCTCTGGTCGCTCGCACGCCGGCCCGGGTTGCCCATCGGCATGGCGTCATCAACCGGCTGGGGCAGACTCACCGGCACCGATTCGTGCGGATGTTCGCCGCGGGGGGCGGCCCTGCGCGCCTGTCGCAGGGATTGCGCCGCCTGCGCCGATATCCGCTCGAGCAACGCTCGGACGACCGGATCCTGATCGGGGTCTGGCTGCATCTCGGCCCGGGCCTCCCTGCCCGGTAGAATCGGGGTGCTGCGCGCAAGCAGTCCGTCGCGCGCTTCTTCTTGGTCTGGTCTTACGGATGGTGCGCCGGCCGGCACCGCCTTCACAGGAACTTTTTCATGGCATCGGATTTCGAGGTCGCTGGCGGCGGCCGGCTCACCGGCCGTCTGCGGGTTCCCGGCGACAAGTCGATCTCGCACCGCTCGATCATGCTCGGTGCGCTGGCCGAGGGCACCACGCAGGTGAGCGGCTTTCTCGAGGGGGCCGATGCCCTGTCCACCCGTAACGTCTTCCGGGCCATGGGCGTGCGCATCGAGGGTCCCGACCAGGGCCGGGTCAGCGTGCACGGCGTGGGCCTGCAGGGTCTGCGTCCGCCCGCGGGTCCGCTCGATTGCGGCAATGCCGGCACCGCCATGCGGCTGCTGATGGGCCTGCTCTGCGGCCAGCGCTTCGAGACCGTGCTGGTGGGCGACGAGAGCCTGTCGCGCCGGCCCATGCGTCGGGTGTCCGAACCGCTTGCCCGGATGGGCGCGCGCATCGAGACCACGGCCGGGGGCACTCCGCCGGTGCGCATCCTGCCCTCGGGCGGGCTGCGCGGCATCGAGTTCGACATGACCGTGGCCAGCGCCCAGGTGAAATCGGCGGTGCTGCTGGCCGGACTGTATGCCGAGGGCATCACCGCGGTGACCGAGCCGGCACCCACCCGCGACCACACCGAGCGCATGCTGGCCGGCTTCGGGGTGGAGGTGCATCGCGAGGGCCCGCGCGCCTGGCTCCGCGGCGGCCAGCCCCTGCGTGCTGCCACGCTCGATGTGCCCGCCGACATCTCTTCGGCGGCCTTCTTCCTGGTGGGTGCCTCCATCGCCGAGGGCTCCGACCTCACGCTGGCACACGTCGGCATGAACCCCACGCGCACCGGCGTGATCGACATCCTGAGGCTGATGGGCGCCGACATCACCGTGCTCGATCCGCGCACCGTGGGCGGTGAGCCGGTGGCCGACCTGCGGGTGCGCAGCGCCGCGTTGCGCGGCATCACCGTGCCGCCGGAGCTCGTGCCGCTGGCCATCGATGAGTTCCCGGTGCTGTTCGTCGCCGCGGCCTGCGCGCAGGGCCGCACGGTGGTCACCGGTGCCCATGAACTGCGGGTGAAGGAGTCCGACCGCATCGCGGCCATGGCCGATGCCCTGGCCGCGGTCGGCATGCCGGTGCAGCCGACCGAAGACGGCATGGTGATCGAGGGGCGCGGTGGCGAGGCCTCGCCGTTTGCGGGCGGTGTGGTCGAGTCGCTCGGCGACCACCGGATCGCCATGGCCATGGCCATCGCCGCGCTGCGCGCCTCGCGCCCGGTGCGCATCCGCGACACCGCCAATGTCGCCACCTCGTTTCCCGGATTCACCCGGCTGGCCGCCGAGGCCGGCCTGGGCATCGCCGAGCGGAGCGCGGCGTGAGCGCGGGCGCGGCCGCCGTGGCGCCCGCGCCGGTGATCGCGATCGACGGCCCCACCGCGTCGGGCAAGGGCACGGTGGCCCTGCAGGTAGCCCGTGCCCTGGGCTGGCACATGCTCGACTCTGGCGCCCTCTACCGCCTGCTCGCCTGGCGGGCGATCGACCAGAACATCGCGCTCGATGACGGGCCGGCGCTGGGCCGGCTGGCCGACACGCTGCCGCTGGCCTACACCGATCACGGCCTGACGCTCGCAGGCCGGCTGGTGGGCGACGAGATCCGCCAGGAGGCGGTGGGCGCCGCGGCCTCGCGCATCGCCGCACTGGGGCCGGTGCGTCAGGGCCTGCTCGCCATGCAGCGGGCGGCGCGCCGCCCGCCCGGGCTGGTGGCCGACGGCCGCGACCTGGGCCCGGTGGTGTTCCCTGACGCCCCGCTGAAGATCTTCCTCACGGCCAGCGCTGCCTCGCGCGCCGAGCGTCGTTATAAGCAGTTGATCGAAAAGGGAATTTCTGCTAGCCTCCCGGGTCTTTTGCAGGATCTGCTGGAGCGGGACGCGCGCGACACATCGCGGGCGCTGTCGCCCCTGCAGGCTGCCGAAGGGGCGGTTGCCATCGACTCCACACAGCTCGACATCTCCCAGACGGTCGAGCGCGTGTTGCAGGCCTGGCGCCGCCAGGGCGGCTGACACCGCCGGCCGGGTGACTCCGGCTGGCTGCAGGCCGTCCGCCAAGGGTGTCCGTGCCCTGGTCATTCCGTCACAGGCTGGCGCTTCCGGCTCCCCCGGGGGTGCGTCTGTCGGCTGGCCTGGTGCGGGCTTGTGTCAACACCGCCGCTGGCCGGTATCCCGTGCAGGTGCCTTGCAAGGCCCTGCCGACCCGAGTTGCGGCGCGATCGATCCGGAAACCAAATTGACCACTGCAACCACTGCCGCCCCCGCCACCGAAAGCTTCGCCCAGCTCTTTGAAGAGTCGCTCTCCCTGAAGGAGATGCGGGCCGGTGAAGTCATCATGGCCGAGGTCGTGCGCATCGACCACAACTTCGTGGTCGTGAACGCCGGACTGAAGTCCGAGAGCTACATCGACATCTCCGAATTCCACAACGATCGCGGCGAGCTCGATGTCGCCGAGGGCGACTTCGTCAGCGTCGCCATCGATTCGCTGGAGAACGGCTACGGCGAGACCCGCCTGTCGCGCGACCGCGCCAAGCGCCTCGCGGCCTGGATCAACCTCGAGAAGGCGCTCGACAGCGCCGAGCTGGTCACCGGCACCATCACCGGCAAGGTCAAGGGCGGCCTCACCGTCATGACCAACGGCATCCGTGCCTTCCTGCCGGGCTCGCTGATCGACACCCGGCCGGTCAAGGACACCACCCCCTTCGAGGGCAAGACCCTCGAGTTCCGCGTCATCAAGCTCGATCGCAAGCGCAACAACGTGGTGGTGTCGCGCCGTGCTGTCATCGAACTCACCCAGGGCGAGGAGCGCGCCAAGCTGCTCGAGACCCTGCACGAGGGCGCCATCGTCAAGGGCGTGGTCAAGAACATCACCGACTACGGCGCGTTCATCGACCTCGGCGGCATCGACGGCCTGCTGCACATCACCGACATGGCCTGGCGTCGTGTGCGTCACCCCTCCGAGGTTCTGGCGGTCGGCCAGGAAGTCACCGCCAAGGTGCTCAAGTTCGACCAGGAGAAGAACCGCGTCTCGCTGGGCGTCAAGCAGCTCGGCGACGACCCCTGGATCGGCATCGGCCGGCGCTATCCCCAGGGCACCCGCATGTTCGGCAAGGTCACCAACATCACCGACTACGGTTCGTTCGTCGAGATCGAGCCCGGCATCGAGGGTCTGGTGCACGTGTCCGAGATGGACTGGACCAACAAGAACGTCAACCCCGGCAAGGTGGTCTCGCTCAACGACGAGGTCGAGGTCATGGTGCTCGAGATCGACGAGGACCGTCGTCGCATCTCGCTGGGCATGAAGCAGTGCAAGCCCAACCCCTGGGAAGAGTTCTCCGACAACCATCGCAAGAACGACAAGGTCCGCGGCACCATCAAGTCGATCACCGACTTCGGCGTGTTCATCGGCCTGCCCGGCGGCATCGACGGCCTGGTCCACCTGTCCGACCTCTCCTGGAACAAGTCGGGCGAGGAGGCGGTGCGCGAGTTCAAGAAGGGCGACGAGGTCGAGGCGATGGTGCTGGCCATCGACACCGAGCGCGAGCGCATCTCGCTGGGCATCAAGCAGCTCGAGGGCGATCCGTTCAACAACTACGCCGGCACCCACGAGAAGGGCAGCGTGGTGCGCGGTCTGGTCAAGAGCGTCGAGCCGCGCGGCGCGGTCATCGATCTGGGCAACGACATCGAGGGCTATCTGCGGGCCTCCGAGCTGTCGCGTGACCGGGTCGAGGACGCCCGCAACCTGCTGAAGGAAGGCGATTCGGTCGAGGCCATGGTCATCAACGTCGACCGCAAGAACCGTTCGATCGCCCTGTCGATCAAGGCCAAGGACTCCGTCGAGACCGCCGAGGCCCTGCAGCGCATGCAGGCCGAGTCGGGCGCCGCCACCGGCACGACGAACCTCGGCGCGCTGCTGCGCGCCAAGCTGTCCACGGACCGCGACGACAAGTAAGCGGGGCGGGGGGCGCGGGCACTGCCCGCTGCCCGCCGGACGGGCCGGGGCGTGCCTGCCCCGGCCCTCGTCGGGCCCCGGACGTGCATCCGCCGACAGGCGGCGTTTTTCTGGACCGAGCGACGACCATGACGATGGACATCGACGATCAGCAGTCCCCCGGGACGATGACCAAGTCGGAGCTCATCACCCGGCTCGCCGAGCGGTATCCGCAGCTCGTGGCGAAGGACGCCGAGTTCGCGGTGAAGACCATCCTCGATGCCATGGCCAAGACGCTGGCCGACGGGCACCGGATCGAGATCCGCGGCTTCGGCAGCTTCGCGCTGTCGCATCGTCCGCCGCGCATCGGCCGCAACCCGAAGTCCGGCGAGCGCGTGCACGTGCCGGAGAAGCGGGTGCCGCACTTCAAGCCCGGCAAGGAGCGGCGCGAGCGGGTCGACGTCCGCGCGCGCGCCGACGACGACGCGGCGCGCTGAGTCGGCGCCCGGAGCCGCTCCGATGCGCGCGCTGAGCTGGCTGTTCCGGCTGGGGCTCTTCCTCGTGATGATGGGCTTCGCGCTGTCGAACACCGAGACGGCGACGCTGCGCTTCTTCGGCATCCCGGAGTTCGAGTGGCGGGCGCCGATGGTGCTCTTCCTCTTCCTCTTCTTCGCCGCGGGCGCGCTGATCGGCGTGATCGCGACGATGCCCGCCGTGATCCGACAGCGCCGGACGATCGCGCGCATGCGGCGCGACGCCGAACTGTCGGCCAAGGCCGCGCAGC
>NZ_CEXFHW010000075.1:0-17638 GCF_982640115.1 Quisquiliibacterium sp.
CGGCTACTACCCGATTGATGGCGGCCGGATCACCATCGGTGACCAGGATGTGGCCGGCCGCGACGCCGGGCATATCGCGCGGATCGGGGTGCGCCGCACCTTCCAGACCCCCAAGCTCATCCACGACCTCGATGTGCTCGAGAATGTGATGCTCGGCGCGTTCTCCGACGAGAAGAGCAGCCTCGCGAGCATCGCCTGCGGGCTGCCCGGGGCCCGACGCGAGGCGGCGGCGCGGCAGGCCGAGGCGATGCGCTACCTGCAGTTCGTGGGCCTGCACAAGCGGGCGCATGACCCCGCGGGTGAGGTGCCTCACGGCCAGCAGCGTCTGGTGGAGATCGCCAGGGCGCTGGTCGGGCGGCCCAGCCTGCTGCTGCTCGATGAACCGGCGGCCGGGCTGTCGCTGGACGAGCTCGACGGCCTGGCCCGGCTGGTGCACGAGATCGCCAGCCTGGGCACCACGGTGATCATCGTCGAACACCACCTCGAACTGGTGGCGAATCTCGCGCGCAGCGTCACGGTGCTCGATGGTGGCCGCATCCTTGCCACCGGCACGCCGGAGGCGGTCTTCAATGACGAAAGCGTGATGGCGGCCTACATGGGCAAGCGCGCGCTCGACGGGGGCAAGTCATGAGCGCCGCCACGCAGCCATCTGCCGCTCCGCTGCTCGAGGTCACTGACCTCGTCAGTGGCTACGGCCATGTGCGGGTCCTCGAAGGCGTCTCCATCGCCGTGCACGATCGCCAGATCGTCACCATCCTTGGCGGCAATGGCGCAGGTAAGAGCACCTTGCTCAAGACCCTTTCCGGCCTGCTGCCGGTAGAGGCCGGCAGCATCCGGTTCGAGGGGCGCAGCCTGGTCGGACGTCCGCCGGGGCAGATCGTCGATGCCGGCCTGAGCCATGTGGCCGAGGGCCGACGGCTGTTTCGCACGCAGAGCGTGATGTCCAACCTCGAGCTCGGCCTGTATGGCACGCGCCTGAGCCGCGCCGAGGAGAAGCGCCGGCTCGACGAGGTCCTGGCCACCTTTCCGATGCTCGCCGAGCGACCGAACATCGCCGCGGGCGCACTCTCGGGCGGGCAGCAGCAGATGCTTGCCATCGCGCAGGCGCTGCTGCGCACGCCAAAGCTGCTGATGCTCGACGAGCCCTCGCTCGGGCTGGCACCGATCATCGTCGATCAGGTGATGGAAGTGATCCTGAAGCTGCGCAGCCAGGGCGTGGCGATCGTGCTGGTCGAGCAGCTGGTCGAGCGCGCGCTCGAGGTGGCCGATGTCGCCTATGTGCTGCGCAGCGGCCGCATCCTGGGCAGCGGCCGGCCCGAGGAACTGCAGGGCGGCGACCTGATCAAGCACGCCTATCTCGGGGTCTAGCGCCCCTCGGCGCCGGAGCCCGCTTCACGTCAAACCATCAAGAGGAGACCACCATGAAGAAGAGTCCGCATCTGCCTTTCGGCATCCAGCCCGATGGCAGCCTTGATCGTCGCGCGTTCCTGCTGAGTGCCGGCCAGCTCGGCGTGGGCATGATGGGCATGGGCGCTGCGCCCCTGCTGATGGCGCAGCAGCAGAACTTCACCGTGGGCTGGGTGCGGCCCAGCACCGGACGCCTGGCCTCCAGCTTTGCGCCGCTCTATGTGGGTGGCCTGATCGCCATCGAGGAGATCAATGCGGCGGGGGGTATCCTGGGTCGGCCGATCGTGCGCAAGGAGGAAGACGACGAGGCCTCGCCCGCCAAGCAGCCTACCGTCATGAAGAAGATCTCCGACGCCGGCGTGGGCGCCCTGGTGGGGCCCACCGGCAGCTCGCAGACCCTCGCCTCGCTGGCCTTCACCACGCCGGCGAAGATCATCCAGTCCACCTACGCGTTCGCGGCCGACCTCGGCGATGGCCGCAAGTACCCGTACCACTACCAGTGCTCGTACAACACCGATCACCAGGCCGAGGCGGCTACCCGTCACCTGGTCGATGTGCTCAAGCTGAAGAAGATCGCCATCCTGCAGGAGAGCACCGCCTTCGGCGAGCAGGTGGGCAATGCCTGCGTGGCGGCGCTCAAGAAGCGCGGACTGACCGCGGTGGCACGCGAGGTCTACCCGATCAGCGCGCCCGATCTCAACTCCTATGTGGGCAACCTTCGCAAGGCCGGTGCCGACGGCGTGCTCGCCTGGATCGCCAACACGCCCAATGCGGCCATGGCCTTCAACGCCATGCACACGCAGAAGTACTACCCGCAGGTGGCCGGCCACAACGGCCTGTTCTTCGAGCGTCTGCTCGATCTGGTGCCCATGGACGCGATCCGGGGCGCCACCGGCACGCATTACAAGGCGCTCACGTGGACCGACAAGCAGGGCATCGGCGCGCGCCAGCTGGCCTTCGCGAAGAAGCTCGAGAAGTACCCCGAGGTCAAGGGCATGGAAACTGCGGTGGTGATGAGCCCCTACTACGACTTCCTGCACCTGCTCAAGCATGTGATCGAGCAGGAGAAGAGCTTCGAGCCCGACAAGCTCAAGCGGGCGCTGGACAATGTGAAGGGCTATGACGCGCTGGTCGGCAAGATCTCGTTCACGCCCGACAATCACACCGGTCTGGGCCCCGACGAGCTGGCGATGGGCACCTTGATCTCGGTGAAGCGCCAGCAGTCGATGGGGGTGTTCAGGGAGCGTGCCTGAGCCGCGTGGCGGCTTCTCGCGGGGCCGGCCTGCCCGAGCGGCGCAGATTCGCGCGGGCGGATCTGCGTCGTACCATACGGCGCTTCGCAACTCTCAATCCCATTCGGTATAGCGCCATGTCAGACGCCCGACTTTCCGCCGAGCCTCCGGGGGCCGACACCTTCTCCCCCGACCCGCAGGCGATCGCCCAGATGCGCAGCTCGCGTCCGCCCTCACGCGGTTCGGTCACCGCCTACGACTGGCTGCGACATCACAGCGCCAACCGCGGTGGCAAGGAGGCGGTCCGCGAACTGAGCACCGGCCGGCGCTTCAGCTATGGCGATCTCGACAGGCGCGCCGACGCGCTCGCTGCGCACCTCGATTCCCTGGGCATCGGCCGCGGCGAGCGCGTGGCGCTGCTCGCGCACAACGGCGTCGAGTATTTCGATCTGCAGTTCGCCTGCGGCCGCACAGGCGCCATTGCCGTGCTGCTCAACTGGCGGCTGACCGTCGCCGAGCTCGAGTACATCCTCAATGACAGCTCGCCCGCGCTGCTGATCCACGACATCGCCTTCGCCGAGACTGCCGCCGAACTGCAGCGCCGCTGCGGTATCCGCTCGCTGCTGTGCGTCGACAGCGCGGCGGCCACGCCGGCCGCCAACCCCTACGAGGCCGCGCTCGCTGCCGCGGGTGGCAGAGCCGTCGCGCCGGTGGCCCTCACCCACGACGATGTGGTGACCATCATGTACACCTCGGGAACCACCGGTCACCCGAAGGGCGCGATGATCACCCACGGGATGAACTTCTGGAACTGCGTCAATCTCGGCATTCCCTGCGCTGTCGGTCTCGACACCGTGCACCTCTCGGTGCTCCCGCTCTTCCACACCGGCGGGCTGAACTGCTACTCCAACCCGGTGCTGCACGCCGGCGGCACGGTGGTGATCATGCGGGCGTTCGACCCCGGGCGGGCGCTGGAGGTGATTGGTGATCCTGCACAGGGCATCACGCACTTCTTCGGCGTGCCGGCGCCCTACCAGTTCATGGTCCAGCACCCCGATTTCGCCACCACCGACCTGTCGCGCCTGCGCATGGCCGGGGTGGGTGGCGCACCCTGCGCGCTGAGCATCCTGCAGGCCTGGGCGGCACGCGGGGTGGCGCTCATGCAGGGCTTCGGCATGACCGAGACCAGCCCGGCCTGCATCTTCCTGGACCCGGCCGATGCCATCCGCAAGCTCGGCTCCACCGGCAAGGCGCTGATGCACACCGAGATGCGCATCGTCGATGACGAAGGCAACGACTGCCCGCCCAATGCGGTGGGCGAACTCTGGGTGGCCGGGCCGAACATCACGCCCGGTTACTGGAACCGGCCCGACGCCACCGCCGCGGCCTTCTCCGGCCGCTGGCTCAAGACCGGCGACGCCGCGCGTGCCGATGACGAAGGCTTCGTCTACATCGTCGACCGCTGGAAGGACATGTACATCTCCGGTGGTGAGAACGTCTACCCGGCCGAGGTCGAGAACGCGCTCTACCAGCTGCCGCAGGTTGCCGAGGCCGCCGTGATCGGCGTGCCCAGCGAGAAGTGGGGCGAGGTGGGGCTGGCAGTGCTGGTGCTCAAGCCCGGCCAGAGCCTGGACAAGGCGACGGTGGTGGGCTGGTGCAGCGAACGACTGGCGCGCTTCAAGGTGCCCGCCGACATCGCGATCATCGATGCCTTGCCGCGCAACGCCACCGGCAAGGTGCTCAAGCGCGAGCTGCGCACCCGCTTCGTGGGCAGCAACGCCCCCGCGATCACCTGAGCGCCGGCCCGCCCATGCACCTCGCCAAGCCGCACATGGATGTGGGTCTGTTCACCCGGCAGCGCGAGCCCCAGCTCGCCTTCTGGCAGAACACCGTCGGCCTTGCCTTCGACCATATCGGCAAGCTCGGTGGCGGCATGCAGCAGCTGCGCCACCATGCCAACGGCTCCATCATCAAGGTCAACCATGCGCGTGATCCGCTGCCGGTGGCCGCGCCTGGCGGCATCGCGGGCGTGCGCATTGCCCGCGCAGGGCTGGCGCAGCGCCAGGTGCTTGCCGACCCCGACGGCAATCGGGTGTGCCTCGTGCCGCCGGGCGAGGCCGGCGTGGTCGGCATCGCCATCGAGCTGGCGGTGACTGATCGCCGCGCCCATCGGCATTTCTGGTGCGAGGTGATGCAGTTCGATTCGCCCGCGCCCGATGTTTACCGTTGCGGCGACACGCTGCTGATCGTGGTCGACGAGCGACCGGTGGTTCGCAGCGCCGACTGGCGCGCGCCCGGCTGGCGCTATCTCACGGTGCAGGTGCGCGACTGTGTGGCCGAGCACGCCGGCATCCTCGCCCGTGGCGGCGAAGAAGGCGCGCCGCCGCGTCTGCTCGGCGAGACCGTGCGCTACTCCTTCGTGCGCGACCCCGACGGCAATCACATCGAGGTCTCGCAGCGCGCCTCGCTGGTGGGCAGCCTCGACTGACTCAGGCGTCTCGGGCCAGACCGGCGATGGCCTGATCGAGCACCACGAGCGCGCGGGCGATGGTGCGTTGCTGCCACGCGGCATCGTCCAGGAAGAACGCGTCGCGGACCTGTCGACGAATCCGGGCGCCCAGGGCCGAGTGCGGATCGCCGCGCTGATGCAGCCAGTTGTCGGCGGCGAGCGCGGTCAGCACCTCGGGCATGGGCAGTGTGCCCACCTCGAGCGCGATCGCCACCACCGCGCGCGCTGCCGGGCACCAGGCGTGCACCGCCTCGCGCAGGTTGCCGCCCAGCACTTCGGAGGCTGATTCCCCCGAGGCCGGGGAGGTCACGTCCTCGCCCCACCAGGCTCTGGCCAGCCCGAGCTCGTGCGAGCCCGGCGGGTGGCGGCAGATCAGCTCGGTGTGTCCGCTCGGCCCCAGGCCGGTGTGATGGTCGAGCACGCATACCGCACGGGCATGCGCGAGGTGGCGGGCGGCGAGCGCGCGGATGGTCTGCTGCGACCAGCAGGGCGCTTGCCCGCCGAAAAAGAGCCCGTCGGGATGGGTGTACTGGCCACCGCTGATCGCCCGGGCCACCGCGCGCCCACCGAGCCTTGCCTGCGCGCTGGTGATGCTCGCCCCGAGCAGCGCCACGCTGGCCGCGCTCCAGTCCGACGGCAGCAGCGCATCATGGAATTGCGCGTAGTCGGGATTCGCTGGAGGTGTGGCGAAGTCGACGAAGTTGCGGTTGACATCGATGTTCTCGTGATCGACCCGTCGCTGCCAGGAGAAGCCCCAGGGATTCACGGCGTGCACGAAGGCGATCGCGGTACCCGGCGGCAGGCGCGCGGCCTCGGGCCGTGTCAGCGCGGCGAGCTGGCAGGCGCTGCCATGCAGGCCCTCGACGCCATGCGTACCCGACAGGCTGAGCACCACCCTGGGGGCATCGATCGGGCCGAGCCAGGCGAGGTCCATGGCCAGGGCCTCGCCCTGCAGGCCGGACTGCGGATGGGCAAGCGAGTCGAGTCGCGCCCCGAGTGCCTCTGCGGCAGCCAGGAAGGCCACACGCGCGGCCCGGTAGTCGTTCGTCACCGCGGACTATCGGCTGCCGCCGATGTAGCCGCTGCAGTTGATCTCGATGCGGTGCGGCGGATACACCTTGGGCGAACCCACCCGTTGCGCCTGGATCAGCGTGGAGCACGGGAAGTCGCCGGTGAAGAACTCGCGGCGCGCGCGCCAGACCTCGGTGTTCTCGTCAAGGTTGGTCACGAAGATCTGCATGGTCATGATGTCGTCCATGCAGCCACCGGCCGCCTCGATCAGCCGGCGGATGGTGGTGAAGGTGTTGCGCGCCTGTTCGTACATGCTGTCCCCGCTGGCGGCGATGCCGGCGACATGAAAATGCCCGTTACTGTGCAGCTTGATGTTCGACCAGGTCTGCGGCGGCGCGGGCGCGACATCGGCGGGGCTGAAGGTCTGGTAGGGCATGGTCTCCTCCGGGTTGAACCGCCATGGTAGTGCCTGCCGCACGCGGGTGGCTCGCCGGCACACCCGAATGGATCAGGCGCGCGCCAGGTTTCAGAACAGGCTGCCCTGGAGCCCTTCCGCCGGGTCATGGCCGGCGGGCGCGGCTGCGGTGTTCTCGCCGGAACGGCTGCGGCGCTTGCGTTGCGCGCTCGGCGGCAGTCCGCTGCGACGCGAGCCATGCCGCTGCTGGATCGCATCGGCCTCGTCACGGGCGAGGTCGGTCCGGCGCAGACCGTAGAGCGCCTGCTTGGCGCAGGCGAGCGCGCTGCGTTCGTCGATGATCGGTGCCGGATAGGCCGCCGTGCCGAACTCGGGCACCCACTGCCGGATGAACTCGCCTTGCGGGTCGTGATCCTGGGCCTGCCGCGCCGGCGAGTAGATGCGCAGGGTGTTGATGCCGGTGGTGCCGGACTGCATCTGCATCTGGCTCCAGTGGATGCCGGGCTCGAAGTCGAGGAATTGCCGGGCGAGGAAGAGCCCCGGCTCGCGCCAGTGCAGCCACAGGTGGTAGGACGCGAAACTCACCAGCATCGCGCGCATCCGGAAGTTCAGCCAGCCGGTGGCCACCAGCGAGCGCATGCAGGCGTCGACCATCGGAAAGCCGGTGCGGCCCTCGCACCAGGCCTGCAGCTTCGCCTGGTCAAGGGCGCCGAGCGGGCTGCCATCGCCGGGGCGCAGCCCGTCGGTGCTGCGCGCGAAGTTGCGCCACTCGATGTCGGGCTCGTCCTCGAGTTTCTGCATGAAGTGGCAATGCCAGCGCAGGCGGCTGGCGAAGCCGCGCAGGCCGTAGGCGAGTTCGCGCTCCGGTGTGGCGCGGATCGCGGCCTCGGTGGCCTGATGCACCGCCCGCATCGACAGCGTGCCAAAGGCAAGATGCGGCGAAAGCCGGCTGCAGCCGGTCTGCGCGCTGAGCGGACTGGACAGATTGCGCCGATAGCCCAGAGCGCGGCCGGCGAGAAAGCTCGCCAGCACCGCCTGCCCGGCTTGCTCACCGGCGGCCGGCGTGTCGGGCGCCGGCGAGACGCCCAGTGCAGCCAGCGTGGGCAGCGCCCGGGTTGCGTCGCCGGGCGCCAAGCCTGGCGCGGCCCGGAACCGATCCGGTGCCGGCAGGCAGGGCTCGCCCATGCGGGCCTGCCAGCGGCCGGCCCAGCCGCGGCGATCCTTCAGGCGACGCACCACGCCGGTCTGCGCGGATTCAGTCCAGCGCACGCCCTGCGCGGCGCACCAGCGTGCCACCGCCTTGTCGCGCTCATAGGACCAGCCCGGGCCGGTCTCCTCGTGGCTGAGCAGCTGCTCGTAGGCGAAGCGCTGCCGCAGGTCGGCCAGCACCGCCACCGCCTCGCCCACCCGCACCAGCAGCGGCAGGCCGCGCGCCGCGAGCGCGTCGCGCAGGGGCGCCAGACTCTGCAGCAGCCAGCTCACATGGCGTGGATGGCACTCCGGGCTGGCGAGCCATGCCGGCTCGATGATGAACACCGCGAGCGCGGCATCGCACCGGGCCGCTGCGGCGAGCGGCGCATGGTCGCTCACCCGCAGATCGCGTTTGAACCAGACGAGGGCGGTGCTCATGCGCTCAGGCTGCCGCGCGGGGGGCTCGGGTCTGCATCAGTCCTCGAAGGGCAGACCCACATAGTTCTCGGCAAGCGCCGTCGAGGCGGCTCGCGAGCCGACCAGGTAGCCGAGTTCGGCCTCCTGGATGCGCTGGCCGAACTCGCCGCTTTCCGGGAAGCGGTGCATCAGTGTGGTCATCCACCAGGAGAATCGCACCGTCTTCCAGACCCGGCGCAGGCACTTCGCGGAGTAGTCGTCGAGCTCGGTCTCGCTGCCGGCGCGATAGCGCGCGAGCAGGGCGCGCGCGAGTGTGCGGACGTCGGCCACCGCGAGGTTCAGGCCCTTCGCGCCGGTAGGCGGCACGATATGGGCAGCGTCGCCGGCAAGGCACAGGCGGCCGAAGCGCATGGGTTCAGCCACGAAGCTGCGCAGCGGCGCGATGCTCTTCTCGATGGAAGGGCCGGTGATCAGGCGTTCGGCCGCCGGCGCATCGAGCCGGCGCCGCAGTTCCTCGAAGAAGCGCTCGTCGGACCAGTCTTCCACCCGCTCGGTCAGATCGCACTGCAGGTAGTAGCGGCTGCGGGTGCGCGAGCGCATGCTGCACAGCGCGAAGCCGCGGGGATGGTTGGCGTAGATCAGTTCCTCGGCTACCGGCGGGGTGTCGCACAGCACGCCCAGCCAGCCAAAGGGATAGACCCGCTCGAACAGGCGCAGCGCACTTGCCGGCACGCTGGCCCGCGACACGCCATGAAAACCGTCGCAGCCCGCGATGTAGTCGCAGCGCAGTTCATGGACGCGTCCTTTCATGCGCCAGCGGACCCGTGGCGCGGTCCCGTCGAAGTCATGCAGGCTCACCTCGCTCGCCTGATAGATCGAGGTCAGACCAGCCGCGGCGCGTGCGTCCATCAGGTCACGGGTGACCTCGGTCTGGCCGTAGACCGTGACCTGCCGGCCGGTGAGACCGGCCAGGTCGATGCGATGGCGCTGGCCGTCGAAGGCGAGCTCGAAACCCTCGTGCGGAAGGCCCTTCGCCTTCAGCCGCTCGCCCACACCGGCCTCCTGCAGCACATCGACCGTGCCCTGCTCGAGCACGCCGGCGCGTATCCGGCCAAGCACATGGCTGCGGCTGTGGCGCTCGAGGATGACCGTGTCGATGCCGCCGAGCGCGAGCAGCTGCCCGAGCAGCAGGCCGGCCGGGCCCGCGCCGATGATCGCGACCTGGGTACGCATCGGGCTTGTCTCCTGGGGGCTTGGGATCAGAGGTCGAAGAACACGGTCTCGGCCTCGCCCTGCATGCGGATGTCGAAGCGATAGACCAGTCCGCCCGCGGTGTTGTCGCGCCGCGCGATCAGGGTGTGACGACGGGCTTCGGGAACCGTGACGAGCACCGGATCCTGCGCATTGGCTGCCGGCTCGTCGTCGAAGCACAGGCGGGTGAAGGCGTGGTTGAGCAGCCCGCGCATCGTCAGGATGAGATTGATGTGCGGCGCCTGACCGTCGGCCGTGACCCCTGGCTTGATGGTGCGAAACGCGAACTCGTGGCCCGGCAGGGTGCCGGTGCCAGCGCGTCCGAAGCCGCGAAAACCCGTGGTCGCGACCTCGGCCGGGCTGGCCGGGTAGCGGCCCTGGGCATCGGCATGCAGGATCTCGACCATGGCATCACCGACGGCCTCGCCCTGGCCATCGAGTACCCGGCCGCGCAGTTCGATCGGCGTGCCCGGGGTGCGCGCCTCGGCGAGCACCGGACCGAAGAGGCTGTTGAAGGCATAGCCGTACTGGGCGGGCACCAGCCCGTAGGCGAAGAACGGGCCCACGGTCTGCGACGGGGTCTGGCCCAGGCTTGCGGGCTGGCTCATCGCGGCATCTCCATCGGGGTTTCGAGCGGCCCGCGCAGCACGATGTCGAAGACATAGCCGAGCGCGAAGCCCGGCTCGGTTACGCCGATGTCAAAGCGCGAGACCAGCCGCTCGCGCACCCCTTCGCCGGTGCTCTGGTAGATCGGGTCGAGCGCCAGCAGCGGATCGCCGGGGAAGTACATCTGCGTGACCAGTCGACTGGCGAAGTGCTCGCCGAAGAGCGAGAGGTGGATGTGCGCGGGCCTCCAGGCATTCGGATGGTTGCCCCAGGGATAAGCGCCAGGCTTGATGGTGAGGAATCGGTAGCGGCCTTCCGCATCGGTGAGCGTACGCCCGGCGCCGAGAAAGTTCGGGTCGAGCGGCGCATCGTGCTGATCGATCCGGTGCACATAGCGGCCGGCGGCATTGCACTGCCAGAGTTCGACCAGGGTGTGGCGCACCGGCCGGCCGCGTTCGTCGACAACCCGGCCGGTGAGGATGATCCGCTCGCCCAGAGGGGCGCCATTGCTCACCGCATTGCGGGTCAGGTCGTGGTCGAGTGCGGCGACATGCTCGTGGCCATAGACCGGCTGGGTGAGCGTCGACAGCGACTGGGCCATCGGCAGCAGCGGCCGGGTCGGCGCGCGCAGTGCGGTCGATCGGTAGGGGGCAAGCAGCCAGGGCGGCTGGCTGGACCAGTCGCGTGGGGCGATGCGGGGCGCAACGGGGGGCATGGGCGATCTCCGGCGCGGATGGCGCGCAGGGCGCCAGTGTAAGACGATCGCAGGGCGCTCAAGCTCAGGTCTGCGTGGCAGGCCGGGCATCGCGCCACTCGCGCAGCACATGGTCGATCATCGACCCCGCGTCGCCGAGCTGAGCGACCGGATCGAAAAGACCCGCGCGTACCGCGGGCGGCAGTGCGTCCGCCAGCCCGGGGTCATGACGCACCGCTTCCTCGAGCGCCTGGGCAAGCGGGCAGCCCCGCGCGATGGCTTGCGTGCACAGCCGCTCCATCAGGGCCTTGGCCGCGGGCCGGCCCAGGGCTTCGGCCAGTGCGATCGTGGCGGCCTCGGCGAAGACGAAGCCGCCACCGCGTTCCAGGTTGGCGGCCATCGCCTCGGGAGCCAGGCGAAGGCCGGTCAGCGCCTCGGCCATGGACTGGCTGGCGCTGCCCGCGCACTCGAACAGCGCGCCCAGCGTCCACCAGTCGGACTGCCAGGTGCCCAGCCCGCGCTCATGCTCGCCGGCCTGCGAGGCCAGCAGGGTGGCTGCCAGACCCGGGGCGCGCAGGCCTGCCTGCAGCGCCAGCATGGCCGCCACCGGATTGCGCTTGTGCGGCATCGCCGATGAGCCGCCGCGGCCTTCGGCGGCGGGCTCGAAGGCCTCGCCGATCTCGGTCTGCATGAGCAGCGCGAGGTCGCGCCCGATGCGCGCCATGCCGCCCGCCATCAGCGCGAGCTCGGCGCCGAGTCGGGCGATCCGATCGCGGCTGCCGTGCCAGCTGATGCCCGGATCGGTCAGGCCGAGACGAGTCGCCATCACCGCGGCGACCGCATCGCCGCGCCCGCCAAGGGCGCCGCGCACCCCGCTCGCACCGCCGAACTGGAGCACCCTGGCCTGTTCCAGGGCGCCGGCAAGCCCGCGGGCGTTGCGCGCCAGCGGCGACAGCCAGCAGGCGGCCTTCCAGCCGAAGGACACCGGGGTGGACTGCTGCAGCAGGGTGCGGCCGGCCATCGGCAGGGCGCGGTGCGCATCGGCCAGCGCGGCCAGCGCGTCGCCGATGCAGGCGGTCTGCGCGAGCAGGGCCTTCCCGGCAGGCCCGATGGCCAGCACGAGCGCGGTGTCGATCACATCCTGGCTGGTGGCGCCGAAGTGCACCCAGCGTGCCGCCTCGGGCGCCTGGGCAGCGACCTGCTCGGTCAGCGCCTTCACGAACGGGATGGCCAGCGTCCCTGCGCGGCGCGCGGCGACGGCGAGGCGATCGGGTCGGAACAGGCTGTCCGAGCGGGTCGCGTCCTGCGGCAGATGCGCACAGACCCGGGCGATCGCCTGCGCGGCGGTCGAGGGCACGAGGCCGGTGTCGGCCTGCGCCAGCGCGAGTGCGGCCTCGAAGCGGGCCATGGCCGCGATCAGCGCAGCGTCGCTGAAGTGGCGCGAGACCGGCTCGCTCGCAAACTGGCTCGACAGGGTCTCGGAAGCGGGGATGCTCAATTCGGACGGACTCCGGGCGAGGGCGGTGGGCGCTTTCCCCGAGCATAGTGCAAGCGGCAGGCGCGGCCCAGACGCGAACTCGGTCGCCACAGATGGCACCGCTCGCGGTAATCTCCGCGCACAACCCTCCGAGGAGACACCCCGATGAAGACCCTGCTCGCGATCACCGCCCTGGGCGCGGCCCTGGCCAGCGGCGCTGCCGGCGCCCAGACCATCACGCTGAAGGTCCATCACTTCCTGGGCCCACAGTCGATCCAGCACACCACCATGCTGCAGACCTGGTGCAACAACATCGCCAGGGACTCGGGCAACCGCCTGAACTGCCAGATCTACCCCGCCATGCAGCTTGGCGGCTCGCCGCCGCAGCTCTTCGACCAGGCCAAGGACGGCGTGGCCGATGTGGTCTGGACGGTGGCGGGCTACACCGCCAACCGCTTCGTGCGCAGCCAGGTGTTCGAGCTCCCGTTCATGATGACCAACGCCGGTGCCACCAGCCGCGCCGCCTGGGACTGGGTGCAGAAGCACGCGATGGACGAGTACAAGGACATCAAGCTGCTGGCGGTGCATGTGCACGGCCCGGGCGTGATCTTCACCAAGAACAAACCCATCAACCGGATCGAGGATCTGCGCGGGCTCAAGATGCGCGGCCCCACGGCCACCGTCACCAAGATGCTGGCCAACATGGGCGCCACGCCGGTGGGCATGCCGGTGCCGCAGGTGCCCGAGGCCCTCTCCAAGGGCGTGATCGATGGCGCGGTGATCCCCTACGAGGTCGCCCCCGGTCTGAAGGTCAACGAGCTCACGAAGTTCGCCTCCGAGACGCCCAGGGGCGCGCCGGCGCTCTACACCACCTTCTTCGTGGTGCCGATGAACAAGGCCCGCTACGACTCCCTGCCGCCCGATCTCAAGGCGGTCATCGACAAGAACTCCGGTCGCGAACTCTCGGCCTTCCTGGGCAGCACCCAGGAGGGCAATGACGTGCCCGGCCGCAAGGTGTTTGCCGAGACCGCGGGCTACACCATCACCCAGATCCCTGCTGCCGAGGTGGAGCGCTGGAAGAAGGCCACCGACAATCTCGATGACGAGTGGGTCGCCGAGATGAACAAGCGCGGCCTGAACGGGCGGGCCATGCTCGAGGACGCTCAGTCGCTGGTGCAGAAGTACAGCCGCTGATGGCGGACTGCCGGGTCGCTGCGGATGCCCTTCGCATCCGCCGGCCCGAGGCCGGTCCGGTTGCGGGCTGACCCCGGCTGGCTCAGACCAGGCTGATGTGCCGGATGGCCAGCATGAACGGTCCGGCCTGCCGCTCGGCGATCATCAGTCCGACCTGGCGGATGGCCGCCGGATCGAGTGGCGGGGCGTTTGTCACCTCGCGCCCCCGGAAGCTCGCCCGGAAGTCCGTCAGGGGCAGGCGCTGCGTCTCCCAGCCCTGGGTGGGAGCCTGGAAGCCGATCTGGTAGTTCACGCTGTCGAAGCGATCGTCGGTGAGCAGGTTCAGCCGGAAACGCTGCCCGCTGCCTCTCACCTCGATCACGCACAGGGTGGCGCCGCGCAGGCCGCGATCGCCCGGGGTGCATCGCACGGAGGCGAAGCCGCCATTGCGTTCGAGTGATACCTCGCCCTCGAACACCGCGTGACCGCCCGGGTCGGTGCGCAGACGGCTGCGTGACACCCCGCCCATCACCCGATCGTCGATGGCCTGCCAGGCATCGACCGCGCGCGGATCGGAAAAGTCGAACAGCAGCCTGTGCATGGCCTGCCCTCCGTCCGGGTCAGGCGCCACCGAGATAGGCGTCGCGCACCCGCGCGTCGTCTCGCAGCTCGGCGCCAGGGCCTTCCAGCACGATGCGCCCGCCTTCCATGACATAGCCGTAATCGGCCACCTTGAGCGCCTGGCGGACATTCTGCTCGACCAGCAGGATGGCGGTGCCGGCCGCGCGGATGCTGGTCACCAGCTCGAAGATCTGGCGCACGATCTTCGGTGCCAGGCCGAGCGAGGGTTCATCCAGCAGCAGCAGCCTGGGCCGGCTCATCAGTGCCCGGCCGATGCACAGCATCTGCTGCTCGCCACCCGAGAGCGAACCGGCCTGCTGCCCGAGCCGCTGGCGCAGCACCGGGAATCGGTCGAGCACCTGCGCGAAGGTGGCGTCGAAGTCTTCACGGCCGAGCATCGCGCCGCCAAGCAGCAGGTTCTCGCGCACGCTCATCGAGGCGAACACCTGGCGCCCCTCGGGCGCCTGGGCCAGGCCCAGCGCGACGATGCGGTGCGAGGCTTGCGCGGTGATGTCCTGGCCATGGAAGACCACGCGACCGCTGCTCGCCCGGTAGACCCCCGAGACGGTGCGCATCAGGGTGGTCTTGCCCACGCCATTGGCACCCAGCACGGTAACGATGCCGCGTTCGGGCACGGTCACGCTCACCTCATGCAGGATCTGCTGCGCACCCATGCTGACCACCAGGCGCTCGACGCTCAGGGCACTTCCCGGCGCGTTCATTCATCGTCTCCGGTGCCGAGATAGGCATCGAGCACGGCCGGATCGGCCCGCACCACGGAAGGCGCGGCGTCGGCGATCTTGCGCCCGAAGGCGAGCACGATCACGCGGCTGCAGATGCGCATCACCAGGCCCATGTCGTGTTCCACCAGCAGGATGGTCAGCCCCTCGGCGCGCAGCTGCTCGATGAATCGGGAGAGCTCCAGGGTCTCGCTGTCATTCAGGCCTGCGGCGGGCTCGTCGAGGATGAGCAGCTTCGGACGGCCGGCCAGCGCCCGAGCGATCTCGAGCATCTTGCGCTTGCCGTAGGAGAGATTGGCGGCCAGCTCATCGGCCTGTCCGAGCAGTCCGACCTTGGCGAGCATCTCGCGCGAGACCTCGCCGATCTGGCGCAGATGTGCGGGGCTGCCGGGGCGCAGCGCATCGCGCAGCCCCGAGTCGCGGATCGCGCCAACCGAGACATTGTCGAACACCGTCATGTTCGGGAAGACGCGCAGGTTCTGGAAGGTGCGCCCGATGCCCAGCCTGGCGACCTGGAACGGACGCAGCCCGGCCAGCGGCTTTCCCTCGAACATGACCGTGCCGGCCGATGGGACCGTGACCCCGCTGATGAGATTGAACAGCGTGGTCTTGCCGGCGCCGTTGGGGCCGATCAGGCCAACCAGCTCGCCGCGGTGGATGTCGGCATCGACATCCTGCACGGCGATCAGGCCACCGAAGCGGCGGGTGAGCCCGCGCAGCGCAAGCAGGGGAGGGTTGTCGCTCACCATGCGCCAGCCTCCGGGCGCCGTTGCTGGCGCTGGCGAATCTGGCGCCGGATGAGATCGAGCGCGGACACCTCACCCACCAGCCCTCGCGGCAGGAACAGGATCGACAGGAACAGCACCACACCTACTGCGATCATGCGGTAGCTGCCGAGGTCGCGCAGCAGTTCGGGCAGCACCGAGAGGATCACCGCACCGATGATGCTGCCGTAAAGGCTGCCCAGGCCGCCCACCACGATCATCGAGAGCACCAGGATCGATTCCCCGAAGCGGAAGCTGTCAGGGCTGATGTAGCCGGTGGTGTGCGCGAAGAGGGCGCCGGCGGCGCCCGCCATGGCGCAGGCCACCCCGAAGCTCTGCAGTTTCAGTCGCCCGGTGTCGATGCCCATGGCATCCGCGCAGGCGTCGTCCTCGCGAAGCGCGCGCAGCGAGTTCCCGTAGTAGGAGTGCACCAGCCGGTGCACCAGCCATAGCACGCCGAGCATGACGGCGGCCGTCACCACCAGCTGGCACTCGATGCCCTTCCAGCCGAAGAGCTCGATGCTCGGGATCGATCGGATCCCCATCGGTCCGCGGGTGAGACCCACCCAGTTGAGCAGGGTGACGTAGATCATCTCGCCGATGCCCAGGGTGGCCACCGAGAAGTAGATGCTGGTCAGGCGCATGGTGGGAATCGCCACCACCGCCCCCACCAGCGCGGCGGCCACGGCCGCGGCCGGCAGGGTGGCCCAGAACGACCAGCCGTAGCGGGTGGCGAGCAGCGCGGCCACGTAGGCACCCACCCCGAAGAAGGCGGCGTGCCCCAGGCTGAGCAGGCCCGCCGAGCCGGTGATGAGGTTGAGGCTGGCCGCGAGGATCACGAAGATCATCGTCGTGATGGCGATCTGCACGAAGTAGCCCGAACCCGATGCGATCAGTCCGACCACCAGAGCGGCCAGTGCCAGCCCCAGCCAGAGATTGAGCCGGGCGCTCACATCTTCTCCTTCTGGGTGCCGAAGATGCCGTTGGGGAAGAACCAGAGCGTGAGCAGCAGGAAGGAGTAGGAGACCAGCGCCTTCCAGCCATCGCTGAAGAACTGGGTGGCCACCGACTCCGAGACGCCGAGCAGCAGCGCGCAGGCTACTGCGCCCGGAATGCTGGAGAGCCCGCCCATCACCATGGCCACGAAGGCCTTCACGCCCGGCTCGAACCCCATGTGCGGGAAGATGGCGCCCTGATAGAGGCCGACCATGATCCCGGCGATGGCACCAAGCACCGAGCCCACCACGAAGGTGGCGACGATCGCCCGGGTGGTGTCGATGCCCACGAACTGCGCGCCGAGCACGTTGCTGGACACCGCGCGGATCCCCATGCCGATGCGGGTGCGATAGAGCACGAACTGCAGCGCGAGCAGCGACAGTGCCGACAGCCCGAAGATGATCAGGTTGCCGTCGGTGATGGTGACCGGCCCGAACTGGATCGGCGTCTGCAGCAGGTAGCGCTGCGCGATGGTCTGCATCTCGCCCGAAAATCGCAGCTCGAGCGCCTCGCGCACGATGATCGACACCGCCAGCGACGACAGCAGCGTGGCCTCGCGCATGGCCTTGCTCTTGAGTGATGCCTCGTCGCGGAAGCGCCGGAAGGGCCGGAATGCCATGCGCTCGAGCAGCCAGCCCGCCAGCCCGCCGCCGGCCAGCACCACCAGCAGCACCACCCACAGCGGCGGTGCCAGCCAGGTGATCACCAGCAGACCGATGAACGCACCCACGGTGTAGATCTCGCCGTGGGCGAAGTTGACGACATTCAGCACGCCGAAGATCAGCGTGAAGCCGATCGCCATCAGCGCATAGACCAGGCCGATCGACAGCCCGTTGACGAGCTGCTGCAGCCAGACGCTTGCGTCCATCGGTGAGCCGGCCTTACTGGGCGCTGACGAACCTGCCGTCCTTGATCTGCAGCTTGGACAGCGTCTTGTTCGGCTCGCGGGTTGCCTTGTCGAAGGTGGTGCTGCCGGTCACCCCCGGATAGTTCGCGGTGGCCGCCAGCGCATCGCGGATCTGGGCGCGCGTGGCACCGGGGCCCGTGCGCTTGAGGGCGTCGAGCATGATGCCGACCGCGTCGAAGGCCTGGGCGGCGAACTGGTTGGGGTCGCTGCCGAAGCGTCGCTTGTAT
>NZ_CEXFHW010000076.1:0-17462 GCF_982640115.1 Quisquiliibacterium sp.
ATGGGCAGCGTGGCGATCTTGTAGGCCCGCAGCACGAAGGCGATCTGCGTCTGCAGGCTGTCGAACACCGAGAACACCGCCAGCGCGGCCAGCAGGGGCAGGGCCGCCGCCACCACGGACGGATCGGTGCTGTAGGCCTGCGCGATCGGCGCGCGCAGCAGCCACAGCAGCGCGCCTGCCAGCACGGCCAGCGCCACGCCGAGCCGGATGCCGGTGAGGGCCAGCACGCGTGCCCGGGCGAGGTCGCCAGCGCCCAGTGATTGCGCGACCAGGGTGCTGGTGGCGCTCGCGATCGCCATGGCGATCATGTAGATCACGCCGGTGAGGTTGGCCGCGATCTGATGGCTGGCCAGCGTCACGGTGCCAAAGCGCGCCACCAGGATCGACATGAAGGTGAACGAGGTCACCTCGATCAGGTAGGTGGCGCCGATCGGCAGCCCCAGGCGCAGCAGCTCGGCCATCGCCCGCGCCCGCGGCGCCACCGGGCGGCGCAGCGCCAGGCCGTTGTAGCGCGGGTCTCGCCAGAGCCATGCCGCGGCGCCGATCACGCTCGCCCAGGCGATCACGCTGGTGGCCAGCGCGCACCCCGGCCCGCCGAGCGCTGGCAGGCCCAGCATCTCGCTGCCATGCATGAACAGCAGGTTCAGCGGAAACTTCGCAGCCACGCCGATCAGGTTGATCGCCATCACGACCTTGGGCTGGGCAATGGCGGTGTTCAGCGCGTAGAAGCAGCGAAACAGCAGCGCCGCCGGGATGCCCGCCGCGGTGTAGCCAAGATAGGCATCGATGCGCCCGGCGAGCTCGGCGGGCGCATCGGCCAGTGCGATCCAGGGCTGCGACCAGCCCAGCGCGATGCAGCCCGGCACGCTCAGCGCCAGCGCCACCCACACTGCTTGCCAGAAGGCGGCGCCCACCTCGGCCCGGCGGCCGGCGCCCAGGTGCTGGGCGGCGATCGGGGAGAGCGCGAGCAGCACGCCCATCAGCGACACATAGACGCTGACATAGACGCTCGAGCCCAGACCCACCGCGGCGAGGTCCTGGGCCGACAGCCGGCCCGCCATGGCGGTGTCGATGATCCCGTTGACCATCACCGCGAGCTGGCCGATGTAGAGGGGCCAGGCAAGGCGCAGGATCTCGCCGCGCATCAGGGCTGCCGGTACAGGCGAAGAAGTTCGTCGCGGTCGCGCGGCCGGGCGCCCTCCCAGACCAGCGTCCAGCCCATCGGCAGGTTGGCGGGCTGGCGCGCTGCCGCGCCGCTCACCTGTTCGATGCGCCAGCGGCACGCCGGGTCGGACTCGGCCAGCGGCAGGCCGCCGAAGTACTGCAGCATGGCCCGCTGGGCCCGCCCCAGCGCCACCGGGGTGATGCAGGTCTGGCCCGCGGGCAGGCGCGCTGCAATCTGCGCGGCCAGCTCGCGGTAGGTGTTGCGCTGGTTGATCGCCGGCAGCCACAGGGTCATCAGCAGCAGCCAGGCCAGCACCAGTCCGCCGCAGGAGAGC
This sequence comes from Quisquiliibacterium sp., assembly GCF_982640115.1. Lineage (NCBI taxonomy): Bacteria > Pseudomonadati > Pseudomonadota > Betaproteobacteria > Burkholderiales > Burkholderiaceae > Quisquiliibacterium > Quisquiliibacterium sp. The sequence goes on from NZ_CEXFHW010000076.1 coordinate 1,500, forward strand.
GTGACCGGGCGCCAGAGCGCCGGCCGATGGCGGGCCACCCGCCAGCGCACCAGCGCCAGCCAGGCCAGGGTGGCCGCGGCACCCAGCGCGAGCGCACCCGGCGACCACTGCGGCTGGAAGCCCGGTGACAGCGCCGCCGCGCTCGTGGCCATGGGCCGTGGGGCACCGATCAGCCAGGCCAGCCAGTAGGCCCACACCGCCAGGCCGATGAGCGTGTAGGTCATCACCGCGAACCAGTCGATCAGGCTGGTGATCGAGCGTCGCAGCGTCGGCAGGCCCATGGCCGCGAGCATGGCGAGCGCGGCCGCCGGCTGCATGATGAAGCCCTCCGGCGCATCCGATCGGGCGAGTGCGGCCACGGCCAGCACCACCGCGCTCAGCGTCGGCAGGGCGAGCGCCGGCTCGTCGAGACGCCCGCGCCAGCGCAGGATCGCCCAGGTGGCCACCGGCCACACCGGCCACAGGAACCACGGCACCGTGCGCGCGTAGTAGCCCAGTCCGGCGGCGTCGGGCAGGCCGAACCCGGTCGAATTCCAGTCGAGCCACTGTCGCAGATGGTCGCCCGCACCAGGCGCGGACGACAGGGCCAGCGCAAGCGGCCAGGCCAGACCGAGCATGAGTGCCGCAGGCAGCGCGGCCAGCAGCCAGCGCACGGCCACCACCCGCCAGGCCGACGACACCATCGGCAGCCCGAGGGTGATCGCGGTCAGGGCTGCCGCCGGCAGCAGGCCGCGCGTGGTCACGGTGGCCGCGATCATTGCGCCGGCGATCAGGCCGCCGGTCAGCGGCCGCTCGATGGCGATCGCCGCGCCGAACAGGAAGACCGCGATCCACACCAGCTGCGCCGCGTCGGCGCTGTTCTCGTGCAGCGGCGCGATCAGGCCGATCGTGGCCATCAGCAGCAGCAGGGCGCTGTCGGCGACCGCCCGCCCGAAATCGGTGGGCGTGGCGCGCGCGTCGAAGGGATCGGCAGGCAGCAGCCTCGGCTGCCGGGCAAGCTGCAGGGTGGCGTACCAGAGCGCCACGAACATCAGCCCGAGCAGCGCCATGGCCGCGAGCTGCGCGGCCACATGCGCCGGCAGCGCCGGCAGCGCGCGGATGGCCAGCGCTGCCAGCCAGTGCGGCAGCGGCCCTTCGTCGGGCACCGGCTCGCCGGCGATCTCGGGCATCAGCCATTGCGTCGGCCCGCCACGGGCCATGGCCAGCGACACGCCGAAGCCGAGTGCGTCGGCCGCGCGCCAGGGGTCTCGGCCGGCAAGACCGGGAACGATGTAGAGCAGGCTGAGCAGCCACAGGCCCCACCGGGGCAGCTTGCCGGCCTGCAGATCGGTCACCAGGAAGGAGCGCATCGCAGCGGTCGGTGCTTGCCGGCCGGCTCGGGCCGCGCGGTGGGTGACGTCAGGATGAACACGGCAGCGCTTCGCTGCCAGCCGGCGGCGCGGGCGCCGCCAGGCGCCGGATCAGCCGCCGGCCATCCCGCAAGGGACCGCCGTGGCGTGTCCGGCGGATGCGCCGTTCAGGCGCCGGCCTTGGTGCGGGCGAATTTCTGGCGGAACTTCTCGACCCGGCCGGTTTCGCTGATGCGCTGCTGGGCGCCGGTGTAGAAGGGGTGCGACTCGGAGGTGACATCCAGCTTCATCAGCGGATACTCCTTGCCGTCTTCCATGGTGATCTTCTCGCGCGAGGACAGGGTCGAGCGGGTGATGAACTTGAAGCCCGTGGACATGTCCTGGAACACGACCTCGCGGTACTCGGGGTGGATGCCAGATTTCATCGCGATTCCTTCAGGATGCCGACCGCCGCGCGCCGACGGGCGCTTGGCCGCGGCGTTGAGCCACGGCCCATGGTTGGGGCGAATTCAGCGAAGCCTTAAATCATGGCACAGGCGTGCGCCTGCGGCAAGTTGCGCGGGCGCGGGCGCCTAGCGCTTCATCATCTCGAAGAATTCCTGGTTGCTCTTGGTGGCGCGGATCTTGTCGAGCAGGAATTCCATGGCGGCGATCTCGTCCATGTCGTGCAGCAGCTTGCGCAGGATCCAGATCTTCTGCAGCACATCGTTGCGGATGAGCAGTTCCTCGCGCCGGGTGCCCGAGCGCGAGATGTTGATCGCCGGGTAGACGCGTTTTTCCATCATGCGGCGATCGAGGTGCAGCTCCATGTTCCCGGTGCCCGTGAACTCCTCGTAGATCACCTCGTCCATCCGGCTGCCGGTGTCGATCAGCGCGGTGGCGATGATCGTGAGCGAGCCGCCCTCCTCGATGTTGCGGGCCGCCCCGAAGAATCGCTTGGGCCGCTGCAGCGCATTGGCATCGACGCCGCCGGTGAGCACCTTGCCCGAGGCCGGCACCACGGTGTTGTAGGCGCGGGCCAGGCGGGTGATGGAGTCGAGCAGGATGACCACGTCGCGCTTGTGCTCGACCAGCCGCTTGGCCTTCTCGATGACCATCTCGGCCACCTGCACATGCCGGGTGGCGGGTTCATCGAAGGTGGAGGCGACCACTTCGCCGCGCACCGATCGGCTCATCTCGGTCACCTCCTCGGGACGCTCGTCGATGAGCAGCACGATCAGGGTGACATCGGGATGGTTGGTGGTGATCGCGTGCGCAATGTGCTGCATCAGCACGGTCTTGCCGGCCTTGGGCGGGGCCACGATCAGGCCGCGCTGGCCTTTGCCGATGGGCGCGATCATGTCGATGATCCGGCTGGTGATGTTCTCCTCGGCGCGGATGTCGCGCTCGAGGGTCATCACCTTGTTCGGATGCAGCGGCGTGAGGTTCTCGAACAGGATCTTGTTCTTGCTCGCCTCGGGTGGCTCGCCGTTGATCTTGTCGACCTTCACCAGCGCGAAATAGCGCTCGCCATCCTTGGGCGTGCGCACCTCGCCCTCGATGGAGTCACCGGTGTGCAGGTTGAAGCGCCGGATCTGCGAGGGCGAGATGTAGATGTCGTCGGTGCTCGCCAGGTAGGAGGTCTCGGGCGAGCGCAGGAAGCCGAAGCCGTCGGGCAGCACCTCGAGCACGCCGTCGCCGAAGATCGACTCGCCGGTCTTGGCCTTGCGCTTGAGGATCGCGAACATCAGCTCCTGCTTGCGCATGCGCTGAGGCGCCTCGATGTCCAGGCTGGTGGCCAGCTCGATGAGTTGCGAGACGTGCTGGGCCTTCAGATCGGATAGGTGCATGGGGTGCGGGGAGCCGGAACCTGGGTCGGGAAGGACGGCGGGCAGTGCCGGGCCGTGGCGGGTGGGCGTGTCTGGGACGACCTGGCTCGCGGCGGATGCTGCGGGGCCCCTCGGGACGGGCCGGGTTCAGCAGGACGAGGGGCGGGAGGGGGCGAGTGGCCCTGGGGGTGCGGGCGACCGGCATGAGCCGGCAGCCCACGGCGGCGGTGCCGTCGAGCGTGCCGGGAGATTACAACGAATCAGAGATGGCTGTCCAGAAACTGGGCAAGCTGGGATTTCGAGACCGCGCCGACCTTGGTGGCGATCACTTCGCCGCCCTTGTAGAGCAGCAGCGAGGGGATGCCGCGGATGCCGTAGCGGGTGGCGGTCTCGGGGTTGTCGTCGACATCGATCTTGGCGATCTGGACGCGGCCGTCGTAGTCGCGAGACAACTCCTCGAGGATGGGCGCGATCTGCTTGCACGGGCCGCACCAGGGTGCCCAGTAATCGACCAGGACGGGCTTGTCGGCCTTCAGCACGTCCTGCTCGAAGCTCTTGTCGGAAACATGGGTGATGCTCATGGCGGGATCCTCCGGGAAGGTCGGGGAAAATACCACAGGCGCTGCGCCCCCGCATGGCGTGCCCGCACAGCGGGGCCAGGTCATGCCGGCGGCCAGCGGGCTCATCCGGGCGAGGAGGGCCGCGCCGCTGCGATCCCCGTCGGCTGTTAGAATGGGTTCGGGCGGGCCCCCCCGCATCGCGGCGTGGTCAATCTGGTCAGGTCCGGAAGGAAGCAGCCACAGCCAGCCGTCGCGAGTGCCGGGGTCCCGGCTCGCCCCCCTCCCTTTCCGCCGGCAGTCACCGTGGCCCATCAGGTACTTGCGCGCAAGTGGCGCCCCCGCGACTTCTCAACCCTGGTCGGCCAGGACCATGCCGTGCGCGCGCTCTCGCACGCCCTGGTGTCGGGGCGGCTGCACCACGCCTACCTGTTCACCGGCACCCGCGGCGTGGGCAAGACCACCATCGCGCGCATCCTCGCCAAGGCGCTCAACTGCGAGACCGGCGTCACCGACCGGCCCTGCGGCGTGTGCTCGGCCTGCACCGAGATCGATGCCGGACGCTTCCCCGATTACCTCGAAATGGACGCGGCCTCCAATCGCGGCGTCGACGAGATGGCCCAGGTGCTCGAGGCGGCGGTGTACTCGCCCTCGGCCGGTCGCTACAAGGTCTACATGATCGACGAGGTGCACATGCTCTCGTCGCACGCGTTCAACGCGATGCTCAAGACCCTCGAGGAGCCGCCGGCGCATGTGGTGTTCATCCTGGCCACCACCGATCCCCAGAAGGTGCCGGTCACGGTGCTCTCGCGCTGCCTGCAGTTCGGGCTGCGCAACATGCCGCCCGAGGCCGTGGCCTCCCATCTGGCCGGCATCCTGCAGGCCGAATCCGTGGCCTTCGAGCCGGGCGCACTCGGGCTGATCGGCCGGGCCGCTGCGGGCAGCATGCGCGACGCGCTTTCGCTGCTCGATCAGGCGATCGCCTTCGGCGGCGGCTCGGTGGCGCAGGCCGATGTCGCCGAGATGCTCGGCGTGGTCGATGCCGGCTGGATCCGGCAGCTGACCGCCGCGCTGCTCGCCGGTGACGGCGCCGGCCTCATCGCGCTCGCCGACGACATGGCCGCCGCCGGCGCGCCCTGGCGCCGGGTGCTCGATGAGTTCGCGGTGCGCCTGCAGCGCATGGCCCTGTGCCGGGCCGGCCTCGTCCAGGCGCCGGAAGACGACCCTGACCTTGCCGCGCATGCCGCGCAGGCCGAGCCCGAAGAGCTGCAGGTCTACTACCAGATCGTCATCCACGGCGCGCGTGACCTTCCCCTCGCGCCCGACGAGCGGGTGGGTTTCACCATGACGCTGCTGCGGCTGCTGGCGTTCCGGCCGGAGGCGGCCGGCGTCGGTGGGCCGCCCCCGGCGGGGCGCGGGCAGCCTGCGGCGACGCCGCGGCCGGCCTCGTCGCCCGCCGTTCCGCTCAGCACGGCCCCGTCGCCGCGGGTGAGCATCGCCGCGCCGCCCAGGCCAGTGCCGGCGCCGGGTGCGCCCGCGGTCTCGGCGGCCCCGGCAGCGCCCGCAGCCGCATCGCCCGAAGCCGCGCCTCCCGCAGCCGCCGCTGCCCCCGCAACCGCAGCCCCCGCAGACCAGCGCCGATCCGAGGCCACCGGATCCTCGCCCTTCGACGGCAACTGGCCGGCCCTTGCCACCCGGGTGCGCCTGGGGGGCTTCGCGCAGCAGTTCCTCGAGCAGAGCGAACTCCTGGGCCATGACGGGCTCGCCTTCCGGGTGCGGGTGCCGATCCGGCCGCTGGCCGAGGCCGGCACGCTCGCCAAGGTCCGCGAAGGACTGGCCGCGCACTTCGGCCAGCCGGTGCAGCTGTCGGTCGAGGTGGGTGCGGTGGGCCAGGCCACCGCCGCGCAGGTCGCCCAGGAGCAGCGCAACCGCCGCCTGGCCCAGGCCCGCGATTCCCTCGAGCGCGACCCCTTCGTGCGCGGCCTGATCGACGATCTCGGCGGGCGCATCGTTCCCGATTCCATCCGGCCGGTCGATCCCTGATCGACCGCCGACCCCTTTCCGCCCAACCCGTCGCCCGATCGCGACGCAGCCAAGGACACCATCGCCATGATGAAGGGACAACTCGCCGGCCTGATGAAGCAGGCCCAGCAGATGCAGGACAACCTCAAGCGCGTGCAGGAGCAGCTCGCGCAGGTCGAGGTCGAGGGCCAGTCGGGCGCCGGTCTGGTCAAGGTCATTGTCACCTGCCGCAACGAGGTCAAGCGGGTGGTCATCGATCCCAGCCTGGTGGCCGATGACCGCGACATGCTCGAAGACCTGGTGGTTGCTGCCGTCAACGATGCCCTGCGCCGTGCCGAGCAGACCTCGCAGGAGCGCATGAGCAGCGTCACCGCGGGCATGCCCATGCCCCCGGGCTTCAAGCTGCCCTTCTGAGCGTGCTGCCGCGGCCATGAAATCCGCTGCGCCGCCCGGCCTGCTCGAGGCGCTGGTGCAGGCCCTGCGCCGACTGCCCGGGGTCGGCCCGCGCGCGGCGCAGCGCCACGCCTATCACCTGCTGCAGCACGATCGCGAGGGCGCGCGCCAGATCGTGCGCGCACTCGACGCCGCGCTCGGCGGACTGGGGCGCTGCCGCCTGTGCAACACCTTCGCCGATGCCGAGCTCTGCGAGACCTGCGCCTCGCCGCGGCGCGACCCCAGCCTGCTCTGCGTGGTCGAGACCCCGGCCGACCAGGCCATGGTCGAACAGACCCTGGCCTTCCAGGGGCGCTACTTCGTGCTGATGGGCCGGCTCTCGCCGCTCGACGGGGTGGGGCCGCGTGAACTGGGCCTGCAGCGCCTGCTCGAGCGAGCCGGCGACGGCGTGGTCACCGAGGTGATCCTCGCTACCAACTTCACCCAGGAGGGCGAGGCCACCGCGCACTACCTCGGCGAGCTGCTTCGGGCCCGGGGGCTGGCGGTGAGTCGGCTCGCCCGCGGCGTGCCGGTGGGCGGCGAACTCGAGTATGTCGACGCCTCGACCATCGCGCAGGCCATGCGCGATCGCAAGACCATCCGCGGCTGAGTCTGGCGGGCGGGTCGGGAGTGCGGGTCGGCCTGCCCCGCCGTGCTATCATCCGCAGGTTTGACCGCCGCTGCGCAAACCGCGCATCGGGCTGCTTGCGAGCGTCATCGATCCGGGTCTATTCGCAGGCCCGGCGCGGTGATCCGGCGGACGGGCCTGCGCCCGTCCGGGGCCGGGCCCGCCGGGTCCGCGCCCGGCCCGTCAGGCGGACCTCGCCCAGGAGTCGTCCTTTGTTGCCCCAAACAGCCCCCGCCGTCCTGGCGCTCGCCGACGGCAGCGTCTTCCACGGCCAGTCGATCGGCGCACCGGTGCGCCGCGTGGGCGAGGTGGTGTTCAACACCTCGCTCACCGGTTACCAGGAGATCCTCACCGATCCCAGCTACTGCCGTCAGATCGTCACCCTCACCTATCCGCACATCGGCAACACCGGGGTCAATCCCGAAGACGCCGAGTCCTCGCAGGTGCACGCCGCCGGTCTGGTGGTGCGCGACCTGCCCGCGCTCGCCTCCAACTGGCGCAGCACCGGCAGCCTGATCGCCTACCTGCGCGACCATGCCATCCCCGGCATTGCCGGCCTGGACACCCGTCGCCTCACACGCCTGCTGCGCGAGAAGGGCGCGCAGGCCGGCTGTCTCGTGGCGGCCGACGCACCCGGTGCCACGCTCGATGTGGCCGAGGCGCTCGCCGCGGCCCGCGCCTTCCCGGGGCTGGCCGGCATGGACCTCGCCCGCGAGGTAAGCACCACGCACGCCTATGCCTGGCAGGAGGGTTCCTGGGCGCTAGGCGAGGGCCATCGCGCCCCGGGTGCGCCGGTCGGTGGCCGGGCGCTGCGCGTGGCGGCCTTCGACTTCGGCGTCAAGCGCAACATCCTGCGGCTGCTGGCCGACCGCGGCTGCGAGGTGACCGTGCTGCCGGCGCAGGCCGGTGCCGCGCAGGCGCTGGCATTGCAGCCCGATGGCGTGTTCCTGTCCAACGGCCCCGGTGACCCCGAGCCCTGCGACTACGCCATTGCGGCAGCGAGCGAACTCATCGGCCGCGGCCTGCCCACCTTCGGCATCTGCCTTGGGCACCAGATCATGGGTCTCGCCTCGGGCGCACGCACCCTCAAGATGAAGTTCGGGCATCACGGCGCCAACCATCCGGTGAAAGACCTCGACACCGGACAGGTGCTGATCACCAGCCAGAACCACGGCTTTGCCGTCGATCCCGACAGCCTGCCGTCCAACCTGCGCGTCACCCATGTCTCGCTGTTCGACGGCTCCATCCAGGGGCTCGCCCGCACCGACCGGCCGGCCTTCTGCTTCCAGGGCCATCCCGAGGCCAGCCCGGGGCCCCATGACATCGGCTACCTGTTCGACCGGTTCGTGGCGCTGATGCGTCAGGCATCCGCCTGATGCCGCCCGTGTCCGTCGTCCACCCTTTCGCCTGACAGGCCGCCATGCCCAAGCGCACCGACATCCAGAGCATCCTCATCATCGGCGCCGGCCCGATCGTCATCGGCCAGGCCTGCGAATTCGACTACTCCGGCGCGCAGGCCTGCAAGGCCCTGCGCGAAGAAGGTTTCCGGGTGGTGCTGGTCAACAGCAACCCGGCGACCATCATGACCGACCCCGGCACGGCCGATGTCACCTACATCGAGCCGATCACCTGGCAGGTGGTCGAGAGCATCATCGCCAAGGAACGCCCCGACGCCATCCTGCCCACCATGGGCGGCCAGACCGCGCTGAACTGCGCGCTCGACCTGCATCGCCAGGGCGTGCTCGCGCGCTACGGGGTCGAGCTGATCGGCGCCTCGCCCGAAGCCATCGACAAGGCCGAGGACCGCAGCAAGTTCAAGGACGCCATGACCCGCATCGGGCTGGGCTCGGCGCGCTCGGGCATCGCGCACAGCCTCGACGAGGCCTGGGCGGTCCAGCGCAGCATCGCCGAGGCCAATGGCGGCGCCGGCTTCCCCATGATCATCCGGCCCAGCTTCACGCTTGGCGGCACCGGTGGCGGCATCGCCTACAACGCCGAGGAGTTCGAGACCATCTGCAAGCGCGGGCTCGAGGCCTCGCCCACCAGCGAACTGCTGATCGAGGAGAGCATGATCGGCTGGAAGGAGTTCGAGATGGAGGTGGTCCGCGACCGCGCGGACAACTGCATCATCGTCTGCTCGATCGAGAACCTCGATCCGATGGGCATCCACACCGGCGACTCCATCACCGTGGCGCCGGCGCAGACGCTCACCGACAAGGAATACCAGCTGATGCGCGATGCCTCGATCGCCATCCTGCGCGAGATCGGCGTCGACACCGGCGGCAGCAATGTGCAGTTCGCGATCAACCCGGCCGACGGCCGGATGATCGTCATCGAGATGAACCCCCGCGTGTCGCGGTCCTCCGCGCTGGCCTCCAAGGCCACCGGCTTTCCGATCGCCAAGGTGGCCGCCAAGCTTGCGGTGGGCTACACCCTCGATGAGCTGCGCAACGACATCACCGGTGGCGCCACGCCGGCCTCCTTCGAGCCGAGCATCGACTATGTGGTCACCAAGATCCCGCGCTTCGCGTTCGAGAAGTTCCCGCAGGCCGACAGCCACCTCACCACGCAGATGAAGTCGGTGGGCGAGGTGATGGCCATCGGCCGCACCTTCCAGGAAAGCTTCCAGAAGGCGCTGCGCGGCCTCGAGGTGGGCGTCGACGGCCTCAACCAGAAGACCACCGAGCGCGAGCGCATCGAGGAGGAGCTCGGCGAGCCCGGGCCCGAGCGCATCTGGTACGTGGGCGATGCCTTCGCCGCCGGCTTCACGCTCGAGGAGGTGCACGCGCTCACCCGCATCGATCCCTGGTTCCTGTCGCAGATCAAGGAGATCGTCGACATCGAGCTCGCGCTCGACCGGCGCACCCTCGGCGACCTCGACCGCGCCACGCTGCTGTGGCTCAAGAAGAAGGGCTTCTCCGACCGGCGCCTGGGCTACCTGCTCGACAGCACCGAGGCCGAGATCCGCAAGCTGCGCCGCGAATGGGGCGTGCGCCCGGTGTTCAAGCGGGTGGACACCTGCGCCGCCGAATTCGCCACCACCACCGCCTACCTCTACTCCACCTATGAGGAGGAGTGCGAGGCCCAGCCCACCAGCCGGCGCAAGATCATCGTGCTCGGCGGGGGCCCCAACCGCATCGGCCAGGGCATCGAGTTCGACTACTGCTGCGTGCACGCGGCGCTCGCGCTGCGCGAGGACGGGTTCGAGACCATCATGGTCAACTGCAACCCCGAGACCGTCTCCACCGACTACGACACCAGCGACCGCCTCTACTTCGAGCCGCTCACCCTTGAGGATGTGCTCGAGATCGTCGATCTCGAAAAGCCGGTGGGCGTGATCGTGCAGTACGGCGGCCAGACCCCGCTGAAGCTGGCCCGCGCTCTTGAGGCCAACGGGGTGCCGATCATCGGCACTTCACCCGAGAGCATCGATGTCGCCGAAGACCGCGAGCGCTTCCAGAAGCTGCTGGTCAAGCTCAACCTGCGCCAGCCGCCCAACCGCACCGCGCGCACCGAGGCCGATGCCATCGCCATGGCCCAGGAGATCGGCTATCCGCTGGTGGTGCGGCCCAGTTATGTGCTGGGTGGCCGGGCCATGGAGATCGTGCATGAGCAGCGCGACCTCGAGCGCTACATGCGCGAGGCGGTCAAGGTCTCCAACGACAGTCCGGTGCTGCTCGACCGCTTCCTGAACGACGCCATCGAGGTCGATGTCGACTGCCTGTCCGATGGCCAGCGGGTGTTCGTCGGCGGCGTCATGGAGCACATCGAGCAGGCCGGCGTGCACTCCGGCGACTCGGCCTGCTCGCTGCCGCCGTACTCCCTGTCGGACACCATGGTGGCCGAGCTCAAGCGCCAGACCGAGCAGATGGCCCGCGCCCTGAAAGTGGTCGGGCTCATGAATGTGCAGTTCGCCATCCAGCGCTCGGCCGATGGCGGCGACGGCACGGTCTTCGTGCTCGAGGTGAACCCGCGCGCCTCGCGCACCGTGCCCTATGTCTCCAAGGCCACCGGCCTGCCGCTGGCCAAGATCGCGGCCCGCTGCATGGCCGGCGCGAGCCTCGCCAGCCAGGGTGTCGAGCATGAGGTCACGCCGCCCTACTACTCGGTCAAGGAAGCGGTGTTCCCCTTCGTGAAGTTCCCCGGCGTGGACACCATCCTCGGTCCCGAGATGAAGTCCACCGGCGAGGTGATGGGCGTGGGCTTCACCTTCGGCGAGGCCTTCGTGAAGTCGCAGCTCGCCGCCGGCGTGCGCCTGCCGTCCTCGGGCACGGCCTTCGTGTCGGTGAAGAACGCCGACAAGCCGGGCGTGGTCGAGGTGGCCCGCGCGCTGCACGAGATCGGCTTCCGGCTGGTGGCCACCCGCGGCACCGCCGCGGCGATCGCCACGCAGGGCATCCCGGTGCAGGTCGTCAACAAGGTCCAGGAGGGCCGCCCGCACATCGTCGACATGCTCAAGAACGGCGAGGTGGCACTGGTGATCAACACCGTGGAAGAAAAGCGCGGGGCCATCGCCGATTCACGCTCGATCCGCACCACCGCGCTCGCGCAGCGGGTCACCTACTACACCACGCTGGCCGGTGCCCGAGCAGCGGTGGCCGGCATGCGCCACCTCAACGCCCTCGATGTCTATAGTCTGCAGCAGCTGCACCAGAGCCTCGCCGCCTGAGTCGCCCCCGACCGCCGCCCCGCGCCGCGGGGGGCGGCCGCGCACCTGAACCGGAGTTCCGCCATGCCCACCATTCCGCTCACCCTGAGGGGCGCCCAGCTGCTCAAGGACGAGCTGCACCGCCTCAAGACCGTCGACCGCCCGGCGGTGATCACCGCCATCGCCGAGGCCCGCGCCCAGGGCGACCTTTCAGAGAATGCCGAGTACGACGCCGCCCGCGAGCGCCAGGGATTCATCGAGGGTCGCATCACCGATCTCGAGGGCAAGCTCGCCAATGCCCAGGTGATCGATGCCCGCCTGGTCGACGCCGAGGGCCGCGTGGTGTTCGCGGCCACGGTCGAGCTCGAAGACCTCAAGAGCGGTGACACCGTCACCTATCAGATCGTCGGCGACGACGAGGCCGACATCAAGACCGGGCGCATCTCGGTGTCGAGCCCGATCGCCCGGGCCCTCATCGGCAAGTACGCCGGCGATGTCGCCGAGGTGCAGGCCCCCGGCGGCGTTCGCGAGTACGAGATCCTGAACGTTCGCTACGAGTAGGCCTGCACGGGCCGGCGGCCCGCGTGGCGCGTATTCAGCGCTTGCGGCCGCCGCCGGTTCGGCCCGCCGGCGCGCCGCGGGGGGCGCCCGTGCCGGCACCACGTCCGCCCCGGGTGCGCTCGCCGGGTGAGGCCAGGGTGGGCGCACGGCCCGGCCGTGCCGGCTTGCCGGCCGCGGCGCCCCGCGGCAGCGGCACCGCCCGGGCGGCCTTCGGCGCCTTGCCCGCGCCGGTGCTGCGGCCCGACCCGGCTGTCCGGCTGCCGGTCAGGCCTCGGCTGGCACCGGCGCCGCGGCCCTCGGCCGAACCCCGGCCCCCCGATGTCCTGCCGCCCTCGGCCGCGCCGCGCCCAGCCGCGCCGCGCGCGGCGGCCCCCCGGGCGGCCAGACCACGCCCGGTGGGCGAGACCGCCTGCGGCGCGGATTCCTCGGCGCGCGGACGAGCCCGGCGGGTGGGCGCCTTCTGCCCGGCGCCAGCCGCCTTCTTGCGATGGTAGGGCGCATTCGGCCGGACGCGGCCGCTGGCCTGCCCGGCACCTGCCTGGGGATCGACCGGCGCCGGCCGCCATACCACCAGCAGCTTGCCGATGTGCTGCACCGGCGCACTGCCGGTGCGCTCGCAGATCTCGGCGAGCATGGCGGCGCGGGCCTCACGGTCATCGCCGAGCACCCGGACCTTGATCAGCTGGTGGCTGACCAGGGAGCGCTCCACCTCGGCGAGCACCGCCGGGGTGAGGCCTTCCTGGCCGATCATCACCACCGGCTTGAGCGGGTGGGCCTGCGCCTTGAGCGCCTTGCGGGCGGCGGCGTCGAGCGTCGGCGCACCGACGGGTGCTTCGATAGGGTCATCCATGCGCGGATTCTATCGGTCCCGCGCCCGGGCCGGCGGATAATGGCGACCGACCCTCACCTCGCGCGCCCGTCGCGCCCCCGCGCCGCATGGCCAAGAACCGCTTCAGCAAGGCCTGGCTGGACCAGCACCGCAACGATCCCTACGTCAAGCAGGCGCAGGCTCGCGGCTACCGCTCGCGCGCGGCCTTCAAGCTGATCGAGATCGACCAGGAAGACCGCCTCATCCGTCCCGGCAACCTGGTGGTCGATCTCGGCAGCACGCCGGGCGCGTGGAGCCAGGTGCTGCGCGAGCGGCTGGCCACCGGCGCCGGCGGCATCCGCGGCCGCATCGTCGCGCTCGACCTGCTGCCCATGGACCCGATCGCCGATGTCGAGTTCATGCTCGGCGATTTCCGCGAGGATGCGGTCCTCGCCGAACTCTCGGCCCGCCTCGGCGGCGAGCGCGCCGACCTGATCGTCTCCGACATGGCGCCCAACCTCTCGGGGGTTGCCACCGCCGACGCCGCGCGCATGGCTGACCTGATCGAGCTTGCCGTGGCCTTCGCCATCGATCACCTCAAGCCCGAGGGCGCACTGCTGGTCAAGTGCTTCCATGGCAGCGGCTACAGCCAGCTCGTGGAACGCTTCAAGCAGGTCTTCCTGCGGGTGGCCCCGCGCAAGCCCAAGGCCTCCCGGGACAAGTCGGCCGAGACCTACCTGCTCGGTCGCGGCCTGAAGCCGGCGGCGCTGGCGCAGGCCCGCCAGCAGGCCCAAACCGCGCCCGTCACCCCCGCTCCGTTGGTCGGTCCGGTGTAAGCCCCATACGGATCAACGACTTATCGGGCACTTGCGGCTGGCGGCAACGCCCCAATCTGCGTAGAATCCTTCTGCTGGAAAAGGAGCATTCCTAAGTGAACAACGTGTTCTCAAAGGCCGCGGTCTGGCTGGTCATCGCCCTGGTGCTGTTCACCGTCTTCAAGCAGTTCGACGGTCGACAGGCCCGTGGCGGCGACATGCCGTACTCCCAATTCATGGCCGAGGCCCGCGAGGGGCGCATCGACAGCGTCACCATCGACGGTCGCACCCTGCGCGCCCGCACCAAGGACAACAAGTCCGTCACGGTGTTCTCGCCCAGCGATCCCTGGATGGTCGGCGACCTGATGAAGTTCGGCGTCCAGGTCAACGCCAAGCCCGAGGAAGAGCAGTCGCTGCTGCTCAACATCTTCGTCTCGTGGTTCCCCATGCTGCTGCTGATCGGCGTGTGGGTGTTCTTCATGCGACAGATGCAGGGCGGTGGCCGCGGCGGCGCCTTCTCGTTCGGCAAGAGCCGAGCCCGTCTGCTCGACGAGAGCAACAACAGCATCACCTTCGCCGATGTCGCGGGCTGCGATGAAGCCAAGGAAGATGTTCGCGAGCTGGTCGAGTTCCTCCGTGATCCGTCCAAGTTCCAGAAGCTCGGCGGTCGCATTCCACGCGGCGTGCTCATGGTCGGTTCGCCCGGCACCGGCAAGACCCTGCTCGCCAAGGCCATCGCCGGCGAGGCCAAGGTTCCGTTCTTCTCCATCTCCGGCTCCGACTTCGTCGAGATGTTCGTCGGGGTGGGCGCGGCTCGCGTTCGCGACATGTTCGAGAACGCCAAGAAGCATGCGCCCTGCATCCTGTTCATCGACGAGATCGACGCGGTCGGCCGCCAGCGCGGCGCCGGTCTGGGCGGAGGTAATGATGAGCGCGAGCAGACCCTCAACCAGCTGCTGGTCGAGATGGACGGCTTCGAGACCGGTCAGGGCGTGATCGTCATCGCCGCCACCAACCGCCCCGATGTGCTCGACCCCGCCCTGCTGCGCCCGGGTCGCTTCGACCGTCAGGTGGTGGTGCCGCTGCCCGACATCCGCGGCCGCGAGCAGATCCTGAACGTGCACATCCGCAAGGTGCCCATCGGCCCTGATGTCCGGGCCGATCTCCTCGCCCGCGGCACGCCCGGCTTCTCGGGTGCCGATCTCGCCAACCTGGTGAACGAGGCCGCACTGTTCGCCGCGCGTCGCTCGGCCCGCCTGGTCGAGATGATCGATTTCGAGCGCGCCAAGGACAAGATCATCATGGGCGCCGAGCGCCGCTCGCTGATCATGCCGGAGGAAGAGCGTCGCAACACCGCGTACCACGAGTCCGGCCATGCCATCGTGGCCAAGCTGCTGCCCAAGACCGATCCCGTCCACAAGGTCACCATCATTCCGCGCGGCCGGGCACTGGGCGTCACCATGCAGCTGCCCGAGCAGGATCGCTACAGCATGGACCGCGATCGCATGCTCAACACCATTGCGGTGCTCTTCGGCGGGCGTATCGCCGAGGAGCTGTTCATGAAGCAGATGACCACCGGCGCTTCCAATGACTTCGAGCGTGCCACGGCCATGGCCCGCGACATGGTCACGCGCTATGGCATGAGCGATGTCATGGGCCCCATGGTGTACGCCGAGAATGAAGGCGAGATCTTCCTCGGCCGCTCCATCACCAAGACCACCAACGTGTCGGAAGACACCATGCGCAAGGTCGACTCCGAGATTCGCCGCATCATCGACGAGCAGTACGCGGTGGCGCGGCGCATCCTGGAAGACAACCGCGACAAGGTCGAGGTCATGACCGCCGCGCTCCTCGATTGGGAAACCATCGACGCCGATCAGATCGACGACATCTGCAGTGGTCGTCCGCCGCGCCCCCCCAAGGAGCGTTCCGGTGGCACGGGTGGCACCGGCGGCTCGTCGGGCACTGCGCCCACGGTAGCGCCCAATGCGCCGGCGGCGCCTGCCGCGCAGTAAGTCCAGCGCCCGGCCCTCGCGGCCGGGCCTGTCCGGTTCCCGGCCCGACCGTGTCGGCTTCTTCGTTCCTTCAATGCGGCCGCTTCCGGCTGCCGCTTGACGAGCCGCGGGTGATGGGGGTGCTGAACCTCACGCCCGATTCCTTCCATCCCGGCGCGCGGCATCCTGACCCCGATCAGGCGCTTGCCCGCGCGCGGGTCATGCTCGACGAGGGCGCGCACCTGCTCGACATCGGCGCCGAGTCCACCCGGCCCGGCGCCGAGCCGGTGTCGGCCGAGACCGAATGGGCCCGGCTCGCGCCGGTGCTCGAGGCCCTGAGG
>NZ_CEXFHW010000077.1:0-17454 GCF_982640115.1 Quisquiliibacterium sp.
AAAATGGGCTGGCCAGCCCATTTTTTTGAGCACGCCTGCCGGTGCATGGTCGAGCAGGCGCTTGGAATCCGAAGATTATAGCGCTTATTCAGGCGCTTTGCGAGCCGGATCAGCGCGCCGACGCGAGCGCGAGCGGCCGCCCGGACGCCCCGAGCCCCGGTTGCCGCCCGGCGCCGCGCCCTGCCCCGGCTGAGCGCCTGCTCCGGGCCCGGCGCCCCCGCCCGGCCGGCCGCGCGGTCCGCGCTGGCCGGGGTTCCCACCGGGACCCGAACGCGGTCCGGCCTGCCCCGGCGCGGCCTCGCCGCCGCCGAAGCCGCCCGGGCCGCCCGGGCCGCCCCGCCCTGCCTGTCCGGGCTGACCGCCCTTGCCCGGCTTGCCGGGTTTGCCGGGTCGACCGGGCTTGCCCTGCCAGCCACCACGGCCCGACGGGCCTCCCTGACCCGAGGGCCCGCCCTGACCGGGCTGCCCTGCCTGGCCACCGGGCCCGCCGAACTTGCCCGGCCTGCCCGGCTTGCCGCCCTTGCCGCGGCGCGGCGCGGTGCCGGGTCGCTGGCCGCCGGGGCCGCCGATCCGCAGCCCCGCCGGTGCGCCGCCCGACGGATAGGTGAAGACCACATCGCCGGTGGCACTCGGCCCGACCGCAGGCGGCGAGCCCATGAAGCCGCGTCGGCGACCGCCGCGCGCCCCGGGCTCGCCCTTGCGGACCTCGCGGGTGATCCCTTCGAGGTGGGCGTTGGCCATGCCGGGTTGCCATTCATCATCGAGGACGGCGATGTCGTCGTCGTCGAAATCATCATGCCGGGGATGATCGGACACGGCCTCGTCGGCCTCCGCCGCCCCCTGCACCGGTCCGGCGCGCCGGACCGCGGTGAACAGCAGGCCGACATCGGCCTCGGAGAGCTCCACCCAGCGGCCGCGCGCCAGATTGCGCGGCAGGCCGAGCGGCCCGAATCGCACCCGCACCAGCCGACTCACGGTGAGCGAGACCGCCTCGAACATCCGCCGGACTTCGCGGTTGCGCCCCTCGGCGATCACCACGCGGTACCAGTGGTTGACACCGTCGCCACCGATGTCCTCGAGCCGCGAGAAGGCGGCGGGGCCGTCATCGAGTTCGACGCCGTTCAGCAGACGCTCGCGGGCCTCGTCGTCGATGCGCCCGATCACCCGCACCGCGTACTCGCGCTCCCAGCCGTAGCGGGGATGCATCAGCCGGTTGGCGAGTTCACCGGAGGTGGTGAACACCAGCAGGCCCTCGGTGTTGAAGTCGAGCCGGCCCACCGAGACCCAGCGCCCGCCGCGCACCTTGGGCAATCGCTCGAACACCGTCGCGCGCTGACCGGGATCGTCGCGGGTGGTGATTTCGCCGGCCGGCTTGTGGTAGAGCAGGACCTTGGGCTGGGTGGCGATCACCTTGCGGTTGAGCGGTCGACCATTGACCCGGACCTGGTCGCTGGGGCCGATGCGCTGCCCGACATGAGCGGGCTGGCCATTGACCGAGACCCGGCCGGAGATGATCAGTTCCTCCATGTCGCGGCGCGAACCCAGGCCGGCATCGGCGAGCAGCTTGTGCAGCTTGGGGCCGTCCTCGAGGCCGGGTCCGGCATCGGGCAGGCCCTCGGGTGGTTCGGGCGGGGCGGTGACCACCGACTCGGCGAAGAAGGGGATCGGCTCGGCCGGCTCCGGCGGCGGGGCCGGTTGACGAGGTGGGCGGGCCTCGGCTGGACGGCGGGCCTCGCCGCCGGACTCGCCAGCCTCACGCGGACCGCCGCGGGCGCCGCGCCGACGCGCCGAACGCGGACCGCGGCCTTCGCCGGGGCCGCCCTCGGGTCCTCGGCGACCACGACCGGGGCCATCGCGACGCACGATCATGTGGGGCTGGCGGTCGCCGTCCTCATCCTCGGACTCGTCGCCAACCGGAGCGCGGCCCGGCCTGGCCGATGGCATCCCGGCCGGCGAGGCGCCCCCGGCCACGGCCTGCGCGGACAGCGGCTCCCCCGCCGGCGCAGCCGACTCGGCCTTCAACCGCTTGGGCAGCCGCAGCTGCGGACGCCGGCCAGGCGCAAGGGCCGGGGCGGGCGCATCGGGCGCGGCCACGCCGGCAGGCGTCGATGGGCTGTCGGCCACGGGGGCGACGGGGGGAGTGTCGGGTGAGTCGGTGGGCAAGGCAGGGTCCTCCGCGCGTCAGGACGCGTCGCGGGGTTCGGAATCGGGGAGTGGGGTGTCGGCAGCCGACGCGGCCTCGGGAAGCCCGGACGATCGGACAGGCGGGGGAAGTTCGGCTGAATCGGCTGAAGGAACAGACCCGGCCGGCTCTGCCTCCGCCGGATCGAAGGCGATCGACTGCTGCCCGAGCACCGCTACGGCCTGGGCCGGACTGGCCGCATCGGGCAGCAGGGGAAGATCGTCGAGCGAGCGCAGGCCGAGGTCGTCGAGGAACTGGCGGGTGGTGGCGAACAGGGCGGGCCGGCCAACGACATCCTTCTGGCCGATGACCTCGATCCATCCACGGTCTTCGAGGGCCTTGACCACCGACGTGGAAACGGTCACGCCCCGGATGTCCTCGATGTCGCCGCGGGTGACCGGCTGACGGTAGGCCACGATGGCCAGGGTCTCGAGCACGGCACGGCTGTAACGAGGAGCCTTGTCGGCCTGAAGCCGACCGAGGAACTCGGCAAGCTCCGGGGCGCTCTGGAAACGCCAGCCGCTGGCCAGCGGCACCAGCCGCACGCCGCGCCCCTGCCAGTCGGCCTGCAGTTCCCGCAGGATGCCCTCGACCTCGGCGCCGGTCAGCGACTGCTCGAACAGACGGCGCAGATCGGCCACCGACAGGGGCTGACCCGCGGTAAGCAGAGCCGCCTCGATGACGATCTTCGCCTGAGCGATTTCCATGCGCGTGAAGGCGCCTGCTGATCGGATGGTGAAACCGGCGAACCGGGCGGCGCGGCCAGCACACTGTTGGCCGACAGAACGGGCGAAAGTCTGGGCAGCCCGTTGCGCGTGCCCCGGACACCCGGGGCGACCAGAGCCGGCAGGCCCTGGAGAATACTGTTGGTTGCGGGGGCAGGATTTGAACCTGCGACCTTCGGGTTATGAGCCCGACGAGCTGCCAGACTGCTCCACCCCGCGTCCGGAAGACCACGACTATACCGCGCAAATGACTTCCGAGGCAAGGCGAGGCCCGCAAACCGACCAGCGGTACCGCCGGGAGCCGGCCCCGCTTGCCCGCGGCCGGGCTGCGATACACTCGACCCGATCATTCACGGACGGTTCCGGATGCGCTTCTGTTCAGCTTGCGGCCAATCGGTCGAGCACACCATTCCCGCCGGCGACAACCGTCCGCGCTACTGCTGCGCCGGCTGCGGCACCATCCACTACCAGAACCCGAGGATGGTGCTCGGCACCGTTCCGGTCTGGGGCGAGCAGATCCTGCTCTGCCGGCGCGCGATCGAGCCCCGGTATGGTTTCTGGACCCTGCCGGCGGGATTCATGGAGAACGGTGAAAGCACCCACGAGGGGGCGCACCGCGAAACCATCGAGGAGGCCGGCGCGCAGATCGAGATGGGCGAGCCCTTCTCCATCCTCGATGTGCCGCATGTCGACCAGGTCCACATGTTCTTCCTCGCCAAGGTGCTCGACGAGCGCTTCGACCCCGGCCCCGAGAGCCTCGAGGCCAGGCTCTTCAGCGAGGCCGACATCCCCTGGGATCAGATCGCCTTTCCCACCGTCACGCACACCCTGAAATGGTTCTTCGAGGACCGCCGCGCAGGCCAGTGGCGGCTGCACACCCAGACCCTGCGTTACGACCGCCGCCCCCGGGCCTGAGGGCGGCCTGCCGGCCTGACGCCAGTCCCGCCAGTCCCGCCAGTCCCGCCAGTCCCGCCGGGCCACCGCCGCGCATGCGCATCCCCTGGGTGAATCCTGGCGACCCGCTGCCGCCGCCGGACCGGGCAGCGGGCGATGCGCCGATCGCCGCCGGCCTCGACCTGTCGGGCCAGCGGCTGATCGAGGCCTACCACCGGGGCATCTTTCCGTGGTTCAGCGAAGGGCAGCCGGTGCTGTGGTGGTCGCCCGATCCGCGCATGGTGCTGCGCCTGACCGATTTCAAGGTGACCCGTTCGCTGCAGAAGGTGCTGCGGCGGGCCCGCCGCGAGGGCCACTGGACGCTGAGCCTCGATCGGGCCTTCCCGCAGGTGATGGCCGCGTGTGCCGCGCCCCGACCGGGGCACGGACCGGGCACCTGGATCACGCCGGCCATCCGCCAGGCCTACGGCGAACTGCACCAGCTCGGCCTGGCCCACTCGGTGGAGACCTGGCGGGGCGACACCCTGGTGGGCGGCCTGTACGGGGTGGCGATCGGCCGCATGTTCTATGGGGAATCGATGTTCGCGCGCGAGACCGACGCCTCGAAAGCGGCGCTCGCGGGGCTGGTCGCCCTGCTGCGAGGCCTCGATTTTCGCGTGATAGACTGCCAGCAGGAAACCGGACACCTCGCCTCGCTGGGGGCTGCGCCGGTGGCGCGCGCCGAGTTCCTGCGGGAAATGCGCGAGCTGACTGCCCTGCCCCCGCCGGATTGGTCCAGCCTGCGAATCGCGCTTCCTGACGCATGACCCACCCCACCGAGTTGCCGTTCTCGGCGCTGCAGTTCTACGCCACGGCGCCCTACCCCTGCAGCTACCTTGCCGATCGGCAGGCACGCAGTCAGGTGGCCACGCCCAACCACCTGATCAATGCCGATGTCTACAGCGAGCTGGTGCGCGCCGGCTTTCGCCGCAGCGGCGTATTCACCTACCGGCCGCATTGCGACGGTTGCCGGGCCTGCGTGCCGGTGCGGGTGCCAGCCGCCACCTTCAGCCCCTCCCGCTCGCAGCGCCGCGCCCGGCAACTGCATGCGCCGCTGCGCACCCTGGTGGCCCGCCTGGGCTTTGCCGCCGAACACTACGACCTCTACCTGCGCTACCAGGCATCGCGGCACTCCGGCGGCGGCATGGATCAGGACAGCCGCGAGCAGTACGCGCAGTTCCTGCTGCAGAGCAAGGTCAACACCCGGCTGGTGGAGTTCCGCGAGGCCGACGGCCGGCTGCGCATGGTGTCGATCATCGACATCCTCAACGACGGCCTCTCCTCGGTCTACACCTTCTACGACCCGGATGTGGCCGGCGCCAGCTACGGCACCTTCAACATCCTCTGGCAGATCGAGCAGTGCCGCACCCTTGGCCTGGCCTACCTCTATCTCGGCTACTGGATCGCCCAGAGCCCCAAGATGGCCTACAAGGCCGGCTACCGCCCGATCGAGTACCTGCACAGCGGCCGCTGGCAGGCCGAGCCGCCGCCGGCGCTGCGCTGATCGCCGCGTCACCCGCCCCTTTCCCGTGTCCCGATGAACGCCTACGACCTGGCCCGGCCACTGCTGTTTTCGCTCGATGCCGAACGCTCCCATGACCTCGTCCTGAGCCAGCTCGACCGCGCCCATGCCTGCGGCGTGCTGCGTCTGGTCGCGGGCACGCGGGTCGACGACCCGGTGGAGGTGATGGGGCTGCACTTTCCCAACCGGGTCGGCCTGGCGGCCGGGCTGGACAAGAACGCCGCGCATGTCCCGGCCCTGCGTGCGCTGGGTTTCGGCTTCCTCGAGGTGGGTACCGTCACCCCTCGTCCGCAGGCCGGCAACCCGCGGCCCCGGCTGTTTCGCCTGCCCGAGCGCGAGGCGATCATCAACCGCATGGGCCTGAACAACCTGGGCGTGGATCAGTTCCTCGAGAATCTCGGCTTTGCGCGCGAGCGCGGCGTGGTCGGGGTGAACATAGGCAAGAACGCCGACACGCCCATGGAGCGTGCGCTCGACGACTACCTGATCTGCCTCGACCGGGTCTACGAGCGGGCGAGCTATGTGGCGGTGAATGTGTCCTCGCCCAACACCCGCAACCTGCGCCAGCTGCAGGGCGGCGACAGCCTCGACTGGATGCTCGAGGGCCTGGCCAATGCCCGTCATCGCCTGCAGCAGACCCACCGGCGCCGCGTGCCGCTCGCCCTGAAGATCGCCCCCGACCTCGACGACGCGCAGATCGCGGTGATCGCCGAGGCGCTGCCGCGCCATGACTTCGACGCAGTGATCGCCACCAACACCACGGTGGCCCGTGATGCCGTGGCGGGGCTGCCGCACGCGGAGGAGCCGGGTGGCCTGTCGGGCGCGCCGGTGCGCGACGCCTCCAACCGGGTGATCGCCGCCCTGCGGGCGCGCCTGCCTGCCGGCTTCCCGATCATCGGGGTGGGCGGCATCCTCACGGGCGCCGATGCGCTGGCCAAGATCGAGGCCGGCGCCACCCTGGTCCAGGTCTACAGCGGTCTCATCTATCGCGGCCCGGCGCTGGTCCGGGAATGCGCGCAGGCGCTGGCCGACGCCTACGAAGGCCGCTGAGCGCGCAACGGCCGCGTCGTACCATCGGGCGGTGATCCATCCGTCCGGGCCCCGAGCATGACCCTCACCGCCGATGAACTCGCCCTGATCGACCGCACCGCCGCGCTGGCGCGCGAGGTGGTCGCGCCGCAGGCGGCCCGATGGGAGCGCGAGCGCCGCATCGGTCATGAAGGGCTCGCCGCAGCGGCGGCCCTGGGCCTGACCCGGCTGCAGGTGCCACGCGATCAGGGCGGCCTCGACCTCTCGTTCAGCTGCAAGGCGCAGATAGCCGAGGTGCTCGGTGGCGCCGATTTCGGCTTCACGATGTCGCTGATCAACACCCAGAACATTGCCGCCAAGCTGGCGCGCGATGCCCGGCCCGAGGTCGCGGCCCGCTATCTGCCCGACCTGATCGCGGGTCGGCGCCTGGGCTGCACCGCGCTCACCGAGCCGGGAGCCGGCTCCGACTTCGCCGGCATCACCACCACCGCCACCCGCTGCCCCGGCGGCTGGCGCCTGAACGGCGCCAAGGCCTGGATCACCAATGCGGCGCAGGCCGATGTGGTGGTGCTCTACGCACAGACCGAGCCCGGTTCGAAGGGCCGCGGCATCGCAGGCTTCCTGGTCGATGGCCGCCGCGAGGGCTTCATCCGCGAACCGGCCTTCGCGCTCGGTGGTCAGCACAGCATCGGCACCGGCGGTTTCCGCCTGCAGGACTACCGGGTCAGCGACGAGGAGGTGCTGCACCCGCCCGGTCAGGCCTTCAAGACCGCGCTCGGCTCGATCAACGGCGCGCGCACCTACATCGCGGCCATGAGCTGCGGCATGGTGGCCGAGGCGCTGCGGGTGGCAGCCGACTTCGGCGAGCGGCGCAGCAGTTTCGGCCGCCCGCTGGCCGAGCACCAGGGCTGGCGATGGCGCCTCGCCGAGGCAGCGAGCGAACTCGCAGCCTGCCGGCTGATGGTGGCGCATGCCGCGGCGCAGATCGATGCCGGTGTCGATGCGCAGCTCGCCGCCGCCCAGGCCAAGCTGCTGGCCACCCGGATGGCCGAGCGGCAGTTGCCGGCGCTCGCCCAGGCCATGGGCGCCGAGGGCCTGCGTGAGGAGCACCCGTTCTCCCGGCACCTGATCGGAGCCCGGGTGGCGAGCTTCGTCGACGGCTCCTCGGAGATGCTGCTCGAGCGGATCGCGGCCGTGATGCGCACGGCCTGAACCGGCGCATTTGCGGGCCGGCGAGCTGAGTGCCCGGGCCGCTCCGGCCCACGCGCAGCCGAAGTGTCGATCCCCGACCTGGGCGGCCTCGCGACCCGGCCGCTTCCGAAATGCCCGCGGCGGCGCGGCCGCGTTCCGAAGCCGGCGCGCGCGCCGGTCGTGGCACGCCCGCGCGGCAGATGAATCCATTAGGCTCGCCGCTGACGCGCGCAGCCCCTGCCCGCCCTATCCGGAGACCACCAATGGCCCTGCAAGCCCTGGAGACCCTGCTCTACAGCGTCGAGGATGGCGTCGCCATCGTCACGCTGAACCGCCCCGACAAGCTCAACGCCTTCACCACCCGGATGCGCGACGAGCTGATCGCGGTGTTCGACGAAACCGATGCCGATGACGCGGTGCGCGCGGTGATCATCACCGGCGCCGGCCGCGGCTTCTGCGCCGGGGCCGACCTCTCGGCCGGCGGCAAGACCTTCGACTACGCCTCGCGCAGCGAGAGCGCCCGCGAGGAGTCCAAGGTGGGCGAGGTCTACCGGGACGGCGGTGGCCTGACCACCCTGCGCATCTTCCGCAGCCTCAAGCCGGTGATCGGCGCGATCAACGGCCCGGCGGTGGGCATCGGCGTGACCATGCAGCTGCCGATGGACATCCGCCTGGCCTCCACCGAGGCGCGCTTCGGCTTCGTGTTCGCACGCCGCGGCATCGTGCCCGAGGCCGCATCCACCTGGTTCCTGTCGCGGGTGGTGGGCATGCAGACCGCGCTCGAGTGGTGCTTCACCGGCCGTGTGTTCAACGCCCAGGAGGCGCTGGAGCGCGGCCTGGTTCGCTCGGTGCACGCGCCGGCCGATCTCATGCCCGCGGCCCGCGCCCTGGCCCGCGAGATCGCCGACAACACCGCGCCGGTGTCGGTGGCCCTCACCCGCCAGATGCTCTGGCGCATGGCCGGGCAGGATCACCCCATGAAGGCGCACCGCATCGACAGCCGCGCCGTGCAGGCCCGTGGCCAGTCGGCCGACGCGCGCGAGGGCGTGAGCTCGTTCCTGGAGAAGCGCCAGCCGGTGTACCCCAACAAGGTGTCCACCGACATGCCGGCCTTCTTCCCGTGGTGGGACGAGCCGCCCTTCGAGTGAGGCTCGCGCGGGCGCTCAGCGATTGCCGAGAGCCCGCACGCCGGCCGGCAGACGGGGCGCTTCGCCATGCGGCGTGAGTTCGCTCGCGGTGCGCCAGGCCTGGCGCATGGCGCCCAGGCCGAGCGGGGGCACCAGCCCGCGGCTGACCACCAGCCGCTCCAGCGCCGTCAGCCAGTGGCGGTAGTAGTCCTCGCCGGCGCCGACCTCGCCCCCCGCCTCGGCCTGCGCGAGGGTTTCCGACAGGCAGGCGGCCCACTGCGGCCAGGTGAACAGGCCCCGCGCGTGCAGCGCCACCACCAGCGCGAAGGCCTGGGCCTCCCAGGGCTCACGAAACACCGGCGCCTCGGCGCCGCAGGGCGGCGCGGTCGGGCTCATCCGGCTGCGCCTTCCGAAGGCGCCGACTCGAGGTAGGACTCCCAGCAGTCGACGCACACCGCATCGGCCGTGCAGTCGGGGCCCCAGAGCTCGCGGCCGCGGAACTCGACCGTGTAGAGCCACTGGGGCTGCTCACCGAGCCCCAGCGCATGGCTGTCGGGAAACACATGCACGCCGTGGATCAGGGTGATCACGCCGACATGGCCACGCACGTAGCGCGGCAGGCGCACATGACCGGTGGGGTGGATGTTGCGGGCCCGTACCCGATCGCCGACACGCCAGCGCGCCGCTGCGGCGGCTTCGCGCTGCGTGGGGCCGCCGCGGGCGAGCACGCCGGCCACCGCCTGCGCCGGCACCGCGCGCAGACCCGGCAGGGGTGGGTCGATGGCCCGTCCTGCGGCGATCTCGGCGGCGCTGGCCAGACCGCGCGACTGCAGCAGCCGTTCCAGTCCGAGGGCCCAGATCTCGTAGTAGCTGCTGGCGAGGTAGCGCGCCGGCGGCAGGCTCTCGCGTGCGCTGCGGGCCATGTCGATGTTCCAGCGCCCCAGGAACCCGGCCGCCAGCGTGACCGCGAAGGCACGGCGCTCCCAGGCCTCGTGGAACAGGGGCTCGTCGGGCTCGATCGGCACCGGGCCGAAGCCCATGGCGCCGCCCATGTCGTGGGCGCCGTTCATGCCGGCACTCCCTGGCCCGGCGCCCGGGCCAGGCCGGTGCCGATCATGCTGTCGCGCGTGACGAGGGCGGCCAGCGCCGATTCGTCGAGGTGCTCGGTGCCGGCCGGCCGCATGGGCAGCACCAGGTAGCGGATCTCGGCGGTGGAATCCCAGACCCGGATGCGGGTATCGGCCGGCAGGGTGAGACCGAAATCGGCCAGCACGCCCCGCGGATCGATCACCGCCCGCGATCGGTAGGGCGCCGACTTGTACCAGGCGGGCGGCAGGCCCAGCACCGGCCAGGGGTAGCAGGAGCACAGCGTGCAGACCACCAGGTTGTGCTGCTCAGGGGTGTTCTCGACCGCGACCAGATGCTCGCCCTGGCGACCGACGAAACCGAAGTCGGGCGGCTCGGCCACGGCCGCGGTGGCATCACGCAGAAGCCATTCCCGGTAGGCGGGATCGGCCCAGGCGCGCGCCACCACCCGCGCACCGAGGTGCGGGCCGATGCGGTGCTCGTAGGTCTCGATGATCTCGTCGAGGGCGGCGGGATCGATGTAGCCCTTCTCGGTGAGCAGGGTCTCGAGCGCGCGCACCCGGATGTCCATCTCGGAGAGCGCCGCGCCATGCGCGTGGGGGGTCTTGTCAGCCATGGGTATGATTCTGCATCAGGCCGGCCCGACCGCGCCGCCTGTCCCCGGGCAAGTCATGGCCGAACTGATCCTCTGCACGCTCAACGCCCGTCACGCCCACGCCTCGCTTGGCCTTCGCAGCCTGCGCGCCCACCTCGGCGCCCTGCGGCCGCGCAGCCGCATCGTCGAGTTCGTGGTGGGCGCGCCCACCGAAGACATGGCCGAGCGGCTGCTTGCCCACCGGCCCAGGGTGATCGGCTTCGGCGTCTACATCTGGAATGTCGAGGCCACCACCCGGCTGGTGGCGCTGCTGCGCCGCGTGGCGCCCGAGGTGGCCATCGTGCTCGGCGGGCCGGAGGTGAGCCACGAGATCGACCGGCAGCCGATCTGCGCCATGGCCGATCATGTGATCACCGGGGCTGGCGAGACCGCCTTCGCGCTGCTCGCCCGCCAGCTGCTCGACGGTCCGCGACCGCTGAACCGCGTGGTGCCGGGCGGCGACCCCGATCCGCGTGAGCTGGTGCTGCCGGTCGACGAGTTCTCCGACGACGACCTGCGGCATCGGCACCTCTACCTCGAGGCCTCGCGAGGCTGCCCCTACCGGTGCGAGTTCTGCCTCTCGGCCCTCGACCGCACGGCCCGGCCCTTCGCACTGACCCGCGTGCTGGAGGCACTCGCCGGCCTGCACGCACGCGGCGCGCGGCGCTTTCGCTTCGTCGACCGCACCTTCAACCTGCGCATCGACACCGCCGGGGCAATTCTCGATTTCTTCCTTGCGCGCCAGGCCGAGAACCCGGATGACCCGGTGTTCGCGCACTTCGAGCTCGTGCCCGATCACCTGCCGGCGGCCCTGCGCGAGCGCATCACCCGCTTTGCGCCCGGCACGCTGCAGTTCGAGATCGGCATCCAGACCTGGAACCCCGAGGTGCAGGCCCTGATCAGCCGTCGTCAGAACAATGCCGCCGCCGAAGACAACCTGCGCTGGCTGCTGCAGGCCACCCAGGCGCACCTGCATGTCGACCTGATCGCGGGGCTGCCCGGCGAGACCCTGGCGAGCTTCGGCGAGGGGTTCGAGCGCCTCGCGCGCATCGGCCCGCACGAGATCCAGGTGGGCATCCTCAAGCGCCTGCGCGGCGCGCCGATCAGCCGCCACGAGGAAGCCTTCGCGCTGCGCTTCAATCCGGCCCCGCCCTACAACATCCTGGCCACCCGCGACATCGGCTTTGCCGATCTGCAGCGCATCAGCCGCTTCGCCCGCTACTGGGATCTGATCGGCAACTCCGGGCGATTCCGCCAGAGCCTGCCGCTGGTGCTCGGCGACGCGCCCTTCCGGCGCTTCCTGGCGCTGTCCGACTGGCTCTTCGAGCGCACCGACGCCACCCACCGCATCAGCGCCGAGCGCCTGGCCGAACTGGTGCTCGCCTGGCTGATCGAGACCGACCCGACCTCCGATCCGGCCCGACGCCGGGCCGGGCACGAGGCCGCGCAGCAGGCAGCCTGCGCCGACTACGCCGCCAGCGGCGCGCGCGGCCGCCCCGGCTTCCTCGCTCGCGGCCTGCCCGGCGCGCGCCATACCGATGGCATTGCCGTCGCATCCGCCATCCCTCCACGTCAACAGCGCCACCTCGCATGAGTCTCATCCTGCTCGATGCCGCCGCCACTGCGGCCGCCCTGCCCCACGCGGCGCTCGCCGAGGCGCTGGCCGACATGCTGGCGCGACGACGCGCCGGCCAGACGCTCTCGCCCGAGCGGCTGGTGGTGCCGCTCACCGGCGGGGTGCTGCTCGCGATGCCCGCGAGCGATGGCGAGTACGCGGTCACCAAGCTGGTGACCGTCCATGCCGACAACCCGCGCCGCGGCCTGCCCAGCCTGCTGGGCGAGGTCCTGCTGATGCGCGCCGACACCGGCGAACGCCTGCTGATGCTCGACGGCCCCACCGTGACCGCCCGGCGCACCGCCACCTTGTCCGCGCTCGCGGCCATGCGGCTGGGCGCGGCCCGCGGGGCCGAACTGCTCCTGGTGGGCGCGGGCGTGCAGGCCCGCGCGCATCTCGAGGCCTTCGCCGAACTGCTCGCCGTGAGCCGGGTGTGGATCCTCGGGCGCGACCCGGCCCGAGCCGCGGCGCTGCGCGCCCATGCAGGCGATCTGGGTCTGGCCGCCACGGTGATCGACGACCCGGTCCCGGCGCTGGCCCGCTGCCGGCTCATCATCACCGCCACCACTGCCCTGGCGCCGGTGATCCCTGACGCGGTGCGCGATGACGCCTTCGTCGCGGCGGTCGGCGCCTACCGGCCCGAGATGTGCGAACTGCCGGCCACGCTGGTGCGCCGGTCCCGCGTGGTCGTCGATGACCGTGCCGGCGCCCGGCACGAGGCCGGTGACCTGATCCAGGCCAGCGTCCCGCTCGAATCGGTCGCGCAGCTGGAAGACCTCGCACCGGGTGCGATCGCCCCTGGCGCCGGCGCCCCGGTGGTGTTCAAGAGCGTGGGCCAGGCTCTCTGGGACCTTGCCGCAGCGCGCCTGGCCTGGCGCAGTCTGGAAACCGCGCACGAGCCCTCGCGCCTGTCTGGGGCGCGGCCATGACGAGCACCGCCAGCGGCACCCTGCCGCGCTTCGATGTCGCCGTGATCGGCGCCGGCATCATGGGGTGCGCCAGCGCCTTTCGCCTGGCCGAGCGCGGACTTCGGGTGGTGGTCCTCGAGCGCGAGAGCGCGCCGGCCACCGGCTCCACCGGCCGGAGCGCCGCCGGCGTGCGCCTGCAATTCTCGGATGAGACCAACATCGCGCTGTCAGCCAGCAGCCTGCGCGAGTACCGCGACATGCCCGCGGCCGCCTACCGCCCGATCGGCTACCTCTTCCTCGTGCCGCCCGATCAGTGGGATGCGCACCGCGCGGCCGTTCCCCTGCAGCGCCGGCTCGGTGCCGCGGTGCAGGTGCTCTCGCCTGCCGAGGCCGCGCGCATCGTGCCGATCGACGCCGCCGGGCTGGCCGGCGCCACCTGGTGCGCGCAGGACGGCGTGGTCGATCCGCACGGCATCTGCCTGCACTACGCCGAGCGCGCGCGCGCGCTCGGCGCGAGCCTTCGGGTGAACGCCGGCGTGAGCGCGATCGAGCGTCGGCCCGGCGGCTGGCGGATCAATGCCGGCGAGCACAGCCTGCTGGCCGATCGGGTGATCAATGCCGCAGGCGCATGGTCAGGCCAGGTGGCCGCTCTCGCCGGGCTCGAGGTGCCGGTTGATGCGGCCCGCCGGGTGGTGTTCGCCAGCGCACCCTTGCCGGCCTCACTGATGCGCGCCTCACCCTACCCGCTCACCGTCGATCTCGGCAGCGGCTTCTACTTCCGCTCCGAGAACCAGCGCCTGATCTTCGGCCAGAGCAACCCCGCCGACACCGGTTTCTCGGAGGGCATCGACTGGCCCTGGCTCGACACGGTGGTGGCCTCGGCGCTCGACCGCTTCCCGTGGTTCGAGCAGGTGAGCCTCGACCGCCGAGCCTGCTGGTGGGGCTACTACGAGGTCACCCCGGACCACAACGCGATCATCGGCGCCGACCCCGACGAGCCGGCCTGGATCAATGCCTGCGGGTTTTCAGGGCACGGCGTGCAGCAGGCTGCGGCGGTGGGCCGGCAGGTGGCAAGCATCGCGCTGGGCGAGCCCACCGAGATCGATCTCGCCTCGCTCTCGATCAGCCGGTTCCGGGGGGCGAACAAGCGGGTTGCGTCGAGCGAGCGTCTCATCGTCTGAACACATGAAACTGACAGGCCGGGTTGATTTTCACAAGGTGGTATAGAATTTCAGGCGATTGCGCCCCGCCCTGTGCGCTGGCGCAGGCCGACCCACCCGCGCTCCCTCGCCATGTCACGCCCACGCTCCTCCGACCCTGCCGACGCCGGCAAGACCGCCATCCAGGTCATCGACCGGCTGGTCGCCCTGCTCGACGCGCTGGCCGCGCAACCCGACGCGGTCAGCCTCAAGGAACTCTCGCTGCGCACCGGGCTGCATCCGTCCACCGCGCATCGCATCCTCAACGACCTGGTCACCGCCCGCTTCGTCGACCGCTCCGAGCCCGGCGCCTACCAGCTCGGCATGCGCCTGCTCGAACTCGGCAACCTCGTGAAGGCGCGACTCAATGTACGCGATGCCGCCCTCGGCCCGATGCGTGAGCTGCACCGGGCCACCGGCCAGCCTGTCAACCTCTCGATCCGTCAGGGTGACGAGATCGTGTACATCGAGCGGGCAGTCTCGGAGCGCTCGGGCATGCAGGTGGTGCGGGCCGTGGGCGGGCGCGCGCCGCTGCACCTGACCTCGGTGGGCAAGCTCTTTCTGGCCGCCGACGAAGCGCGCCTGGTGCGCGCCTACGGCACACGCACCGGCCTGGCCGGCCACACCCGCAACAGCATCACCGAACCGGCGCGCCTGGAACGCGAGCTTGCGCTGGTGAGGGCACGCGGCTATGCCCGTGACAACGAGGAACTCGAGCTCGGCGTGCGGTGCATCGCCGCAGGCATCCGCGATGACTCCGCGCGCCTGGTGGCCGGACTGTCGATCTCGGCGCCGGCCGATTTCGTCCAGGACGACTGGATCGACCTGCTCTGCAAGACCGCCGGGCAGATCTCGTCGGCGCTCGGCTACGAGCCGGCCGACGCGTAGCTGGTCCGGATCGGCGCGACACCGCCCGCCGACGGACGCTCGGCAGGTCGCCGATGCGCGGTCTCGACCCACTGACGCAGCCGCTGCGCGTCGCCATACCGGGAGTGCCGACCGGCGGACTCGAGCAGCACCATGAGCATGGGACGGGAGTCCATCACGAGCTGCATGATCAGGCAGCGCCCCGCCTCGGCGATGTACCCGGTCTTCTGCAGGCCGATCGACCATGAGGACTGGTCGATCAGGCGATTGGTGTTGCGGAAGGCCACCGGCCGCCGACCGGCATCGACGGTGAGTCCGGGCGCGGTGGAGTACTGGCGGATCAGCGGGTACTCGTAGGCGGCCCGCATCATGCGAACGAGGTCGTTTGCGCTGGCCATGTTGCGGCCGGACAGCCCGGTGGGGTCGGAGAATCGGCTGGAGGCCATGCCCACCGCCCGAGCCTTGGCATTCATGGCCGCCACGAAGGCCTCGAGCCCACCAGGATAGTGCCGGCCCAGGGCATGCGCGGCCCGGTTCTCGGAGGCCATGAGGGCAAGCTGCAGCAGCTCGCCGCGGGTAAGCCGGGTGCCGGGTGGCAGGCGCGAGCGCGAACCCTTCTCGGTATCGATGTCGTCGGCGCTGATCTGCAGGACCTCGTCGAGCGGCAGGCCGGCATCGAGCACCACCATGGAGGTCATCACCTTGGTGATCGAGGCGATCGGCAGGACCGCATCGGTGTTCTTGGCGAAGAGCACCTCGCCGGTCTGGTGGTCGGCCACGAGGGCCACCGCAGAGTGCAGATCAAGAGGGTCATCGACGGCATGCAGGCCGGTGGCATGACCAACCGACAGTCGCGCGGGGGCCGGGTTCAGGCGGGGCGCCGCTGCCGCTGCGCCAACCGCGCCACCGGCCGCCAGCGCCGCCGCCGTGCGCGCGGCGGCCTGCCGCTTGCGGGCCGTGCCGGCCACGGCGGGCGCCGACGCGGCGCCGCGCCGGGGCGCCGCGGCCTGACGGGCACCTGCGGCGCGCTCGGACCTGGCGGCGCTGCCCGAGGGGGCCTGACGAACCAGCGCCGCCTGGCGCGCGGGCGCGGCCCGACTGGCCGAGCGGGCGGCATCAGACTCGCGCGACGGGGCTTCGCGCGACTGGGCAGGCAAGGAGGTGAAGAGCAGGCAGGCGGTGAGCAGGGCCACCGGCAGAGCGAAGGTGGCGCGCGCGGCGCGACGATCAGGACGAGACAAGGACACCCCCGACATGGAATCCGGAAACCACCGGCGCAGTCTAACAAAAAGACCATGTGAATGAAGTGCTTGAGAGGGGATTTTCAAGCCGACTCTCGAAACACCGACCGGCGGCGCCCGACGCGGCTCGACCGGTGACCCGCCGGCCTGAGGGAGGCTCCGCCACGATGCCGACAGGCGTGGAACTTCGCCCGGCACCGTGCTTGCCGACCGGCCACCCGAGCCTCGCTGCATTGCAACGCGCGCAGCCACGGTGTTCTCCAGCCCTGTGACATCGATCACGCCCGGGACGGGAGGGTCATCATGCCGGTGAATCGCCCGGGAAGGCTACGAATCAGGCTTACCCGACGACTAATCCTTGAAATTCAATGACATCGGTCGCCAGCACGGGGCGCAGGGCGTGCCTGGGCTCCGACCTCATTCATCACTTGACGCGGTTTCAAAAACCCCTACAATGCGATGGTGCGGCGCACAATAACCGACTGACCGGGTCGCGCGACCGCCGGGCTCCCCAACCAAGACACCCCCACGCAGCGAGGCACCCATGGTCAATACCCCCGAGCAGTTCGTCCAGGCCCAGAAGCTCACCTTCGACACTTTCCAGGCCGTCGCGCTGAAGTCCTTCGAGGCCTTCGAGAAGCTGGCCGAACTCAACCTCCAGGCCATGAAATCCTCGCTGGAGGAAAGCGCCGACCAGATGCGTGGCCTGATGACCGCCAAGGACATCAAGGTGGTGGGCGACTGGTCGATCAACGGCCTGCAGCCGACCGCCGACAAGATGGGCGCCTATGCCAAGCATGTCTACGACATCGCGAGCGAAGCCGGCGGCGAGATCGCCCGACTGGTCGAGAAGCAGATGGCCGAAGGCCAGAAGCAGTTCACGGCCTCCATCGATGCCATGGCCAAGAGCGCGCCGGCCGGCAGCGAAGGCGTGGTCACCCTGATGAAGTCGGCGGTCTCGGCAGCCAACACCGCCTTCGATCAGGTGCAGAAGGCGACCAAGCAGGCCGTGGAAGCGGCAGAAGCCAACCTCACCGCGGCCACCAAGGCCACCCGTCCGGCCACCCGCAAGGCGGCCTGAAGCCCGCGCCCAGACCTCCGGGGCGCCCAAGCCCCGCCCCGAGGCGCCCCCAGCGGGGGCGCCCTGCCCTCAGGCCTGGCGCATCAGTATCACCTCCCGCATCGGCGGCGCCGG